>NZ_CP103984.1:0-76819 GCF_030035755.1 Cysteiniphilum sp. QT6929 | reverse complement strand
ATGTAGAAACAAATGTGGGAACAAAGTCTACTGATAGTGGGAACAATGTAGAAACAAATGTGGGAACAAAGTCTACTGATAGTGGCTCAGCAATTGTAAACAAAATATACTACTATGTGCAAAACCTTTCTGGTATACAGTTAAAGTTAATGGGTTACATTTGGGATATTAAGTTTCAGGAAAATAAGAAATATTATGTGTACCTAAATACTAAGGCAGCCGCTTTAGAATCAAATATTGGTATAGATAAATTAAGAATATCATTAAGACGAATTGAGTCAAAAAATATTATTAAAAGAGAATCTGGCGTTATGGGGAGAAATGGATTTTCTATATTTAACATACCTTATGATGTGATCAAATATTATGAACAATGTCATTTGCAAAATGGTGGAGAAAAAAAAGACAGCCCCCCTATATATAATAGTAATACTACTAATATTATAAACAAATATAGTAGCGACACCAAAGAACAAAAAACAACCACACCACAAAACGATCAGTTAATCGAACTCATCAAACAGCAAAATGACAAAATAGCCGAACTCCAAAAACAATTTTTGCAGCAGACACCACAAATTCAATCTGAAACAAAAACCATCACTGTGACAGAAGCGACCGAAAACAACACCCCTGAGTCAGACAATGACGATTGGAATAACCTAGATTTTTCATCCTTAACTGAATTTGGCTTTACCAAGCGCCACGTTACCCAGATTAAAAACTTCAATAAAAACTTAGACGCTGATAACCAACTAACTGTTGATAGCGTCCAAGAGTCCATCGAGCATTATGCGTGGGCTTTGCAAAATCGTTTAGAAGAAATGGCAAGCTATGCGCCATCTAATAATCGCTTACGTGGATTGATAGGGGTACTTAAAAAGGGCGGTAACTGGACAGAGGCTAATTATAAATCACCTGAAGATTTAGCGTTTGAAGCATCATTGAAAGCAAAAGAAGAACGCTTACTTAAACTTAAAGAGCAAAAAGAGCGTGTATTTAACATTGAATTTGAGTTATGGCGTGAATCTTTAACTGCAACTGAACTTACTGATATTGAAGAAAAAGGCGAACTTCAAGGCAAGATGCCACCCTCGGCTTTCAAAAACAAGGGTGACAACAAGCACTATGTAGCCGTGCTTAAATCGTACTTTAAAAACAACGTCTACGGAGGACAATAGTATGACAAATGTGACCTTAAATCAAACGAATGCATTCATTAGTGCAAATCTAGTAATCTCAAAGGATAATCAACTCATTAAGGACATAATCGCATGACTATTGAAGAATTTAATAAGCAAGGATGGACAGCGGGTATGACATGTATACATACATGTACTAAAACAGGTAACAAGAATACGTATAGCATTGCCACTGTAACCTTTTCTGAAGCCTTGGTTGGGTTGTGTGATCCAAGTGTAGACGAATGCGAACCTGAAGATATTCATTGGGTGCGATGTGAGAATATTGAATTAGTTAAGGAAAATTAATGAAATCAATCGTAATTTATTCAGCAAAGGGTGGCGTTGGTAAAACAACAACGACCGTTAATATAGCTAAAAAATTGGTCTCTGAGGGCAAAAAAGTATTTATCGTTGATGCCGATGTTAATACGCCAAGCACTCATGTGCTATTAGGTGACGATGCTTTGGTTAATGATCAGCTTATGTTTGCGTCAATTGGACTTAATCAAGCTAATACTATTTTTATTCAACAAAAAGAATTAAAGCAATTTTTCAAAAGTACGATTGCTCAAGTTTATAAATTTGAACCGGATGTTGTGCTGATTGATACACCACCATCAATTTCAGAAATTCATAACGAGTTATTAGCGCAATTTGATATTAGTGGTATGTTTTTTGTCACTCAAGCAAATGCGTTAAGTTTTTCCGATATTAAGCGGGCAATTCCTTTTTTCTATGTCCGTAACATTCGTATTGCGGGCGTTATTCTTAATATGGTTGGGTTACATAAAGGTGAAATAGATATATCAGATAAACTTGAGGGCTTTGATGTTTTGTCACGCATACCATTTGTTAATGATTTACAATTCAATTTAAACGATTATGATAATGTTGTTAATGTTATCAATCAGTTAGATTCAGCATCATATTATTTTGATGAGATGAGTTATCTTGACGTGAGTGATGATGAGATTATTGAGAATGAATTAGATAGACTGTTTGCGCGTTACAAGGCGCATTATGAAGATTTTAAAATTAAAGCGCATATCTTTTTGAATAAATGGGCATTGTACTTGGAAAAATGTGTTGAAGAAGCCACGTGTAAGAACGACAGCGAAAGATATAGTGACATGTTATACAATTTACATGATCGCCAGAATGGCTGCTTTGATAGTTTAGTCGCAAAATATATTGATAAAGCGATGAAGATTTATGGTATTGAGAAACCACATCGATTCTATAATTTACAAACATGGGATTATATCAAAGACAATTTTCTGCATGAGTATTTGGACATTGTTTATAATCCTGAACTATTAATGGAACCAATTTTATCGACACAATCAATTAAAAGGTTACTTGAAGCTGAATATGATGAAGATAAGCAAGCCACGTTTATGATTTTGCATAATCACGCTTTTGCAAAATCATCAATAAACAATATTTCTGAAAAAAATGACACTGCAAAAATAGAAAAAATACAGTTATTTGCAGGAGAAATAATAACAGCTCGATTGATTTTAAACAGTAAAACGTATTATGGCGTACCAAGAGTCTCAATTGAGATAGACGATGAAGAAATTATTTTATTTGCAAATGAAGTCATGCCAATTTACTCAAAACAGTTTAGTGAGTTAGTTGACTCTGGTATGTATATCAAAGTCAATGATAATCGATATATCCCTGTTGAAAGTGAGTTAACAATGCCAAACAAAAACTTGATAGCTGCATATCATGAGGTTACAAAAAATGTCGCATAAGCTAGATAAGGTAAACAAATTAGACAAACAAAAAGACAAAATCAGAAAATTGCTTGAATTATCCTTATCAGATAATGAAAACGAAGCCAGTATTGCTTTAAAACAAGCGATGTCATTGATGAACGCACACAATATCACTAAAGATGAAGTGTATGGGCAAAATATGGCAAATAAAATCATTACAACACCTTATTACCGTATCCCTGATTGGTATGTAACGCTACATAATACGATGGCAAAGGTATCAGGCTGCTTTTGCGTGTATTGCAACGGTGATTCTTATGATGATACGTTCGGTTATATTCAAATCACAGGGCGACAACGTGACGTTGATAATGCAGAATATTTAATTGTTTTTTTAAGTCGAGAGATCGAGAAAAGCGTTAATCAATATAAAGCCCAGTTGAAAAAAAGAAACGTTAAAACGCAAATTGCATCACGAGTAAAAGCCTATCGTATGGGTTTTATCAGCAGAATCTATAACAAGATGTATGAATGTCAAAACCAGTTTTTTAGTCGTGCTAATACTGAAAATGAAACAGGCAAATCAAAGGGAAGTGAAGTGATTTGTATTGATATAGCATCAAGAATTGATGATGCTATAACTTACTATACCAATGTTTTAGGTCAGACATTTTACACGGCATCCTCTCAAGCAAGATATTTAAATAACTCAATGAATGACGGTTCAAAAGCAGCCGAACAGTTATCGATTAATCAGGCAATGAATCAGCAAGAATCAATCAAGGTGTTGGGGATATTATGATGAACACCAATTCAGTTAATGCTAATAAACTTAATAATGACAGCTCATTATCAGCCGAAAGATCAGTGATTGGCTCATTGATTTTAGATAACGATGTTTATGACCGTATTAGTGATATATTAACACCACAAGATTTTTTCACCCCTGCACACAAGATTGTCTATCAACATATTCAAAAAATGGCAAACGAGGGTAGGGCATACGATTTAGTAACACTTTTTGATTCCTTGGAAAGTGAAGACTTAGGCGAGTTAGCAGGGGGATTGCATTATTTAGCTGAAATTGCCAAAGATACGCCCACGACAGTTAACGCTAAAGCCTATGCTGAGATTGTCAGAAATAAAGCGATTAAACGTAAACTATCCAAAGCACTGCTTGAAGCTAATGAGATGTTACAGGGTCAAGGATTATCAGAGGAAGATGTTTTAGATAAAGTTGAACAAGCAGTTTTAACGGTACGTCAAGATATAGATAGCGGAGATAATGATTTTATTTCGGCTAAGGCAGTGATTCCGCAAATTATTGATTACCTTGATGAGCTTTCTGATAGTGATGGTTTAGCAGGTCTACCAACTGGCTTTATTGATTTAGATAATAAGCTATGCGGTTTACGTGAAGAACAGTTAATCATTGTCGCAGGTCGTCCGGCAATGGGTAAAACAACCTTTGCGATGAATATAGCTGAAGCGGTGTTAACACAAACGGATAAATCGGTTTTAGTGTTTTCGATGGAAATGTCAGCGAAAGACATTATGATGCGTATGGCTTCATCATTAGGAATGTTACCATTTTCAAGAATACGATCAGCACAACTGGAAGATGACGATTGGGCTAAATTAAGCTTAGCCTTTTCAAAAGTTGAGAAGATGAAGCTGTCGATTGTTGATAAAGCAGCGTTGACCCCAACAGAAGTTAAGCACAAGGCACGTAAATTCAAACGTGAAAATTCTGACTTAGGGCTAATTGTGATTGATTACTTACAGTTAATGCAAAGCCCTGCGTATCAAAACAATCGTAACCTTGAAATATCGAACATATCAGGACAATTAAAAGCGTTAGCCAAAGAGTTAAAAGTGCCTGTGATTGCGTTATCTCAGCTAAACCGTGGTGTTGAAGATCGTGCCAATAAAAAACCAATGATGCGTGACTTAAGGGATTCAGGGAGCATTGAACAAGATGCCGATGTGATTATGTTTGTTCATCGTGAGGAAGTTTACAAGCCTGATGATCAAGATTTGAAAGGTTTGGCAGATATTGTGATTGGTAAGCAAAGAAATGGTGAAATAGGCGATGTTGGATTAATTTTTAGGGGTGAGTTTTGTAAGTTTGCCAATAAGGAACATAGGGTTTACGATAACATATAAAACATAAGGAAAATAACGATGATTGAATATCTTTTAAAATTGGATGATCAAAAAGCACCAAGCAAAAGGATGGCTAAAATTAAGGATGATCACTTTTGCATTAGTTACAAAGTAGGTCGTAGAACAGAAACCTATGATATAGCGTTTGAGCGATGCCCAGATCACGCTGAAACAGTTAAGTGGGCATGGCACTTGTTGGGCAAGGAAACAATGACCAAAGAAGCGGTAGCGGATTTTTTACTGGTAGCGTTTAATCATAATCAAAAGGTGATGCTAGGGATGATGGATGATTAATAAGCCAATAAGTAAGAACATTTATAGTGGTTAATGTATTAAGAAATGAAAAATTATAATTGTCGTCAATATGGTGACACTGGCAATAACTTAAGAGGCTATTAATCATGGAAAAAATATCCCCCGAACAGGTTTTTAATAAAAATGATCTGCATGGTTATACTACCTGTTGTAAGTTTTATCCTAAGGTTATGCATTTTTTTGGTTTTGATGCACATGCGCAATGTCTTGTGAATAATGATCATATGTCATACTATTTTTATCTTGAAATCAAAGGTTTTGATTTTGAGGTTAAATTATTTTCGTCTTTAAGCTTGATGGATTTTTACGGCAAATTGGTGCTGTTGAATGATGTTAAAGATTACATGACGAATAACAATTGCACCTTGACGGAAGCGATACGTTACTTGTTGAATAACAATGTAAGGTTTTATGTTATTGAACAAGATATAGATGATATGATCGGTCTTAAAGCGATTGATGAGCTTGAATTTGTTGAGATCAATGATACTGATGTTGACAATAATTGTTTTGATCATCAGGGATGGTCAAGGGCTTTAATGATAACAAGACGGTGCATTAATAACTAAAAAATGAAAAAAAGCAAAAAAGGAGTATGGTGCCAAAAATGATGAGAAAGTAAACAAAGCAAGCAATAGCAATAAATAACAAGGTAAAAAAGCGTATCGCCAAGGTGTTAGAGC
The DNA here is from genome assembly GCF_030035755.1 of Cysteiniphilum sp. QT6929. Lineage (NCBI taxonomy): Bacteria > Pseudomonadati > Pseudomonadota > Gammaproteobacteria > Thiotrichales > Fastidiosibacteraceae > Cysteiniphilum > Cysteiniphilum sp. QT6929. Next base: position 70,747 of record NZ_CP103984.1, on the reverse strand, counting down.
ACCCTGACGATACTAACCACAACTAACTTACTAGGAGAAAGTTATGGCTAAGATCAAGTCTAACGTTAAAAGTAATAATATCAATCCTATTCGCGTGTGTGATTTATCGGTTGTGCCGTTGAATCAACTACAGATGCTTTCAGAAAGAGGATATTGTGTGGTGATGATTAAGCAGGGTGTTGACAGCACTTTACCTGATTTAACAGATAAAGAAAGGAAGTGCTTAAAACTTTATACGGATGGGTTCCCCGCAAAAGCAATAGCGCAAGATGTTGGTGTTACTATTAGGACAATAAGGCAAATAATGGTGTCACTACGTGATAAATTTAAGGTTGACACTAATCATCAATTGATCAGTGAAGTTTATCGAAGTGGCTTAGATAATTTCCTTTAGTGACATAACCAGCTTCATCTTTTGACAGTTGATACTTTTTCCTTGTGTATGCAAAATAAGTTCATATCTCATCACAGTATAGGGACATTAAGATGGCAGACAATGTAGCAAGTATCAAAAAAGCGGACACTAAAAACGGCGACTCACCGCTTGAACGTTTTAAAGTGTATCTATCTGAGCAATTGCAAAATAAAGAAGCGGTGATTCTCTCTGAGTATTATGCGTTTGCTACCACTAAGCGTTTTGTTGATACAGGACTTATTGGTCTTATTCAGGAAATTACCGCGGGGTTACTGCCGATTTATATTGCGCTTGATATTTTGCAATTTTCACACATCAAAGAAAAACTTGAAGCGCAAGGGGTCTCTTCTTTTATTATTTTTGAGGACAAAGCGAATATAAAGCAGGATCAATTGGCGAGTGAAAAGCTGATTGATTTTGACTGGCAGCCAGAAGAGAGGTATGAGTGTGTGAGGGTTATTGTAAGTATTGTTTGTTAATACTGATTATTTTTCTTTTTGTATCACAACTGGAACACCTAAATTGTTTTTCGGTAAAATTTTAATCCCAAATAACAGACAATCTTTAAGTAGTTTATTATTTGTATAATCAGAAGTTGAAATAATTGATTGTTCTGTAATACCAAGTTTTGCAATAATTTGAAGACCAGTCAGTTTTTCAATACCAAGATGGTAGTCAATAATAAAGAAGGTGTCTTTTTTGCTTAAGTGGCGTATGTGATTAATCATTTCATCACTATTGCAAAAACCAATAAAATCAAGATTTAAATTGCTGGAACGTATGTTTTTTTGCCATTCGTCAAGGCTAGAAGCGCAGTCATCTAACACGCATATTTTATGGTATTTTTTGTTAAGTATAATCTTAAATATGTAATTTGACTGACACTTGGAAATAGGTAAGTAAATATTTACCTTAGTACCTTTGCCAAATAATGATTTGATAATAATACTACCACCTATTTGCTCAATGTGAGCTTTTGCATTACTAAGACCAAGACCATGTCCATTTTTTTTATTAAAGCTTTTACCATATTCAAATATATTCTTTAAATGTTCAGGTTTAATGCCTTGTCCATTATCGATCAATTCAATCCTAACTTTATCTGACAATGGTATAATAGTTACTGAGATTTGTAAGTTATGTCCTGTTTTTTTTGCTTCAACGGAGTTATTAATAATGTTTGATAATATTCTTGATAATTCGACTTGATTGATATTAGTTATGATTGGTAATTTGTCTTTATGTATCCAATATTTAGTATTAAAGACAAACTTAATATCAGGATATTCGAGTTGCTTATGTTTTATCATATCAATAATTACATAAGGTAGTATTGATATTTCTGATTGAGCAATAATTTTATTGTTTTCTTTTGGGTATAGTGAGGTTGTAATTGCCTTTATATCATTGATGACATAACGCAAACTATTTTGGTCAGTTTGAGATATTTGATTAAAAGAATACAACATTTTTTCTAAAATAAGCAGAGGTGACTTAATATCGTGTGCAAGTTGTTTTGCAAGTTCATATTGCTGTTTATCTAATTGTTTTTCAGCTTTGATTTTATAGAATTTTTCCATATTAAGTTCATATTGGCAATATAATTTATAAATACCAGCGATTTCATGTATCATACTCCCTGTTTCTAGCTTGTTAAGTTTAGTTACATCCGTTGAATTTAATTTTTTATTTAATAAGCATTCAATGGGTAAGATGATTTTTTTGATTAATTTCTTGTGCATGATATATGCCAGAAATAAGCAGCCTATAATAGCAGTAATTGTTGAAAAGCTAATAAGTAAAATTATCCATAGTAATGGTGTAAGCTGAGGATGAAAATGCATTTGGATAAAAGTATCCTTTTTTATATCTCCAACTTTTATGCACTTTGTAATGTTGGGTAAAAAAGCGTTTAAAATCTGATTGGTCGTGTCTTGCTGGCAGGTGTTAACTATTTCTATTTTACTGAGGTTATATTTTTTCTCTAATGTACGAGAAATTATTTTGATTGCTTCTACGTTTTCTATAAGAATGTCGCTGATTAACTCGTTTTGAATTAGAGGTGAGATGATATTGAGGCGTGTATTTTCATATCGTTTCATATTGCTACAATTAATATATAAATGTATGATACTGAGAACTAGTATCATAATCAACGAAATGAGCAATGGCATCAGCGTGGTTTCTATACATATTCGTTTAATACTATTTTTATGACCTATGATCAAAATGTTAATGTCCTGTTAGAATAACAAATGATTAACAGTGGTTACTTATTGACGTAATTTTTGAAATCTAATTGCCCTTTAGTCCAATGGAAAATCGCATAGGGTTGAGCAGTATAAAAATGTGTTTTAGCTTGTTGCTTTAGCATATTGATAAATGCTTTTCTAGTTTGTGGCTTTGATTCAATTAAATCATCGGAGATTTTATCTATCATTAGGATCATATTTATAATGCTTGCAGGTGGTTGAGTCGTTAATTTTGAATATTCTATAAAATTTTTTACTATAGGTTTTTTTTCTAAGTCATCTGAAATAAAAGTTGCACGAATTGCGATTGCATTAACATTATTTTGATGAATATCATAGCCTTGCAAATAACTAAAGTTAATTTCGCCCCAGCTATCATTACCAATGAAATAAAGGCTTGGAAAAATTTTTGATAGGCGCGAAATAACTATACCACTATCGTGAGAATAGTTAGGTAAAATAAGGTAATCAATGGGTGTTTTTTTGATGATATGGATTAGATCATCCGTATCTGGTGTGTTTTCTGCAAAATTTAAATAGAATTTTGGCTTATTTTCATTGTTTAGTTTAACAATGGTATCTGCAAATTTTTTGCAACTTAAACAACGAATATCAACAAATATGCCATAACTATTACCAATATGTTGCTTCTTTATTTCTTGATACATTGCATGAGCAAACTGTTCTGCAGGTGGGTATGCACTGAAGATAAAATATTTTGAATCATAAATGTCAGGCGCATTTGCCAGAGATGATAAAATTGGAATATCTGGTGCGATTTTTGTTGCTACTAAAATTGCTTTACTTCTTCTGGCGCCCATAATTAACCAAACATTGTACTTTTTAAAAGATTTTATATCATTAATTAAGCCCATAGTGTCTGTTTCATCATACGAGTGGATAACAGGGTTAATTTTATAGCCATGCTTTCTCAATTTATCGTTGCAGTATTTAACCGAATAATCAATGGCATCCATGTACAATTGTTTATAGCGTAATGACGCTGCTGCGGCATTGTGTTCAAACGATCCGCTAAAAGCAATGTCTACTTGAATTGAGCTTCCCAATACTAACTGAACTAGTAGCATAGTAGTTAGCATTGTTTTTAGTATACTTTTTCCCATATTAGTTTTGCTGTTCCATAGTCACCAAACCCTATCAAGGTGAGGGTGCTATTAGATATTTCAATGTCTCTGACTAATTTTTGATTAATTCTTTTTCGTTCGGAAGCATTCATAACAGTATGTACAATTTGGTTTCCTTTTACCTTATACGTCCCAGTATAAAATAAAATATGATTATGGGGTGTATCTTTTTTAAGTGGTGTTGAATTGATAGATACTGACATATAACCTTTAGCATAAATTAAAAGTCCGTGAGGATTATTTCCCCACTTTTTTAACACGCCATCCTTAGAAAGAATAGTGAAAGCTTTTAGTTTCCATATTCCTTCAATTTGATTTTTTATCTCCATAAACTCACCTTTCAAAGTATTATTTCTATTTATAAAACACCACATCAATACGGTAAAGCTGACATAACTTAGCAATATCCATAGGAAAATCAGTTTCTTCATTGTTAAACGTTGCTCTAAGTTTTCCATTACGGTAGGACATATAATAAATATTTTGAGCGTTACCTTGTATCAAACATAGTGTATTATCTAATGATTTGATCTCTTGTTCTGTGTGGATTAAAGATCCCATTATCATAGTATTTTTAGGCAAAAATGGATTGTAAATGTCTACGTTAATGGTGATTGGTGTTAAACTGCTTAGATTTTTCCTTAACACTTCAACTCTTGCTGGATCATTGCAGAGAGATTTATGTGTTTTATTTACTTTTATTACACAGGAATTTTCTTTTTCCATAAACATTGACGGATCAAGGTATATTCCTTCTAACTCAAATTTTTTAGCTAAGCCATTTGCGACTCTCTTTCCTACTTTTACACGGGCACTTTCTATGAGTTTTAGTGTTCCAATACGTACAATTCCCTCATTACAGAAGTCAGTCTGATTTTGTTTTACAATCTCTCGTCTGAGCAATCTGATACGCTCGTGAGGTTTTAGATTTTTTAGTTTTTGGGAAAGTTTTTGATCAACTGTAGTAGGTGTCATCATAGCGCTTAAAATTTCTTTCATTCTTATCGTATTTAAAAGTAGATATGTATTCTTCTGAGTCAATAAATGCGAGATCTCCTTCAGAACTAGTTGTCAAATAGGATTGATATTCTAATTGATTTATTAACTTATTGAGTGCTGCAAGGTACTCAGGATTATCTAAATACGTACCAAAGCCGAATATATCTTCAGGGTTAATATATGTTTCAGCATCAATTTCTTGTAAGGTTTTTTTGATATAATCAAATAAATCCTCATTTTCATGATTTCCTTTTTGAGCAAAAAAATCAATACTTTGCCTATTATGTAATTCAAGTGCTGTACTTATGTCGGCGACACCACTTAACATAATTATCTTAAAATAAGGATAATACTCCTTTAATTGTGCTGCAAAATCAGCACCTGTTTGCGTGTCGTCTTTGAAGTGATGATCAATAATTACAATTAGTGATAATTGCGTTAGACGTTGCAATGTGTGTTTCAGTTTATCCTCATACATATAGCCATTATGATAATCAAACAGTAATTCACTTGCAGATTCGGCAATACATTCAAAGTTTGAAAAAAAACTCATAGCATTACGGCAATTGTTAAAGCGCAATACCTGAATTTGATTTACGAAATTATTTATTAATCTTTTTTCTAGATCGTTTAAATAGGATTCGCTATCGTCAATTAGGATGATACGTTTTTTTGAGTGTGTAATCATTTTTGCACAAATCCATCGTAATTATCTCATGATAGTAAAATTAACAATTTGCACTTGTTATGGCAAGTTTTTTTGTATTAAAGTTTATTTATGCTTCTTAATCGTGTTATTTAACTTATTTTGGTTACTTAAGCTGAGGTTTATTTTAAGATTTTAGTGATATTAGCTTTAAAGTAAAAGCAAGTAAAAGATTGTTGTGTTAATTATAAATAAGCAATTTAGCTAGGTATTGGCTAATGTATAGTTTATTTTTGTTAAAAAGTATAATAAAACTATTTACAAAAAATATTTTCAATGTAGCATTAGCAAGGATAGTAGAAAAACTTTTGTGAGCCTTGCATCCATCGCCAAACTTTTGCAGAGACTCACGATAGGCAACTGATCTTAAAGATCAGCACGTCAATAATAGATGATATTTATGTATTCGTAAATAGGACTATTCGATTTGCTTTTCTTTACTTCAGTAAGATATACGTCGTTTAACAACAAAATTATAGGAGTGTTAAGTGATAACAAAGAACATGCGGAATCGTGAAAAAGGACGTAGATCAGAAAGTAAGTGTGCATTATTAACTGTGCTTACTTCGTATTCGGTCATGGCGCTTTGTTATGGTCGGGTAGGCGCAGAATATAATAACTGTTTAACAGTGAATAATGCGCGCCGTCTACTACTATGCGGTTTTCTAACTACCCGATCACCAAACCTAATAATAACAAAGGTGTCGCTATGGAAGCTGTGAACAACCAAACTAACCAAAGCTATTTCAATAGCATTCAAGCTGAATGCGATAGAATCCTTTATACCCCAAAAAGCAAATTTCACGTTGATTTTTTATGGTTGTCTCAGTGGCTAAAGCATTTACACTGTCCACGTCAAGCGATCCTATTATTACAGGTACTATATTTTAGCCACAAAGATGGCTCTGTGTTTACCAATGCTATTGGTGAAACTTACCAAGGCATGTTAGTGAATTTTAACGCCTTAGAGGAGCGATTAGGGTTTTCGCGTAAGGTTAGTCTAACCACATTCAAAAAACTTGAGGAGCAAGGTCTAATTGTCCGTATTACCTTAAAAAACAATCGTATTCTTTACCAATCAACGAGCAAGGCTAATGCACTTTTAAATGATCTACACAACTATTCTTTAGCTGCTAACATTACCCAAAAGGACTATGACAAATTAAGTCAAAACTTTGATGAAATAAGCCTTTCAGCGCCAAGCTATGCCCAAAGGGATAGGCAATCCTTTACGTTTGGGCATAGCTCCATATATAGGGTAAATAATCAAAGGGTAAATAGAAAAAATAACACTCTTAACAATCAGTACCAAGAATTAAAGAGTTTTGGCGCAAGTGAAAATTTTGATTGTGACAAGACTGTGATTTTTTCTGATTTTTGTGATTTTGATTTTTATGAATTTGGACTTGGAGCCGTCAAGTGTGAATCTAGTTTGTTTGATTATTTCACGGTTAACCAAGCTAAAGTGATTAACACCATTATCCACGTCAATGCCAATAAAATCGATATTGTCGCTTTCAACAACGCATTAGCCAGAAAGGATATTAAGCGTGAAGCTCAAGACTTCAAGCAGTTTGTTGACTGGTGCTATTTGGTGGCAGTTGATGCTAAAGGTGCCAATGTAGCTAAGGGGTCAATGACTGTGAGCGATTGTGATTTGCCTGAAAGGGCTGTTGATTGTGATCGCGTCAATCTTGGAAAGATGGACACTAAAAGTAACAACGGCAATAACGATGATAATAATAACAACCAAACTAACCGCCAAAGCAATCTCGATCTTGATGCGGTCATCAATGAATTAAAGGCAATTTTAACTAACAAAAGCCTTGAAACGATTACTTCTAAGGTGTTTGAACTTGATAACCAATACGATATCGACACCGAAAACGAGCTTGTTGCCGCCGTTTTATGTGATTTTGGTGTGATCAGTGAAGATGAATTTTTAAGCGGATTTAATGCTGCCAGTGATTGTGCTAGAAATATCAACAAAATGATTCAATCACCGACAACATTAACCACAAGGATTAACAACACCGAGGTATTTGATGTTGCCAAAGCTGATAATGCCAGTAATAAAGCATTTAATCAAGATAGCAACAACGCAAATGGTCAAAATCGTAAAAATAGCAAAAATAGTCAATGTAGCCAAAAGAATACAGGGATTGATCGCGACAAGGAAATTTCTGGCGTTGCCAGTGGTGGGCAAGACGCGATGCTTAAACCATCACCAGCAACAAGAAGGAGCAACAACACTAATGGATTCAATGCTGTTGCTCCTGATAATGCCAATAAAGGGCTGATTGATCAAGCGCGTCATAATGAAAAGGGTAAGAAAAACATTGATGAATATTTAGCTGTTGTTGCCAGTGACGCTGATCGTGGACATACTAAGTCATCACTGACAACGGAGGATGACAATAACCCAAAAGGTATTACTGTCAAAGGTGATCATGCCAATAATGAAGAAATTGATCAAGCCAGTCATAGTGTAAACGGTGCCATTGTTGTTGATGGTCTTGGTGTAAGGAAAGGAGAAAGTGTCGGTTTTAGCAATGGCGAAATCGTTGGTTTTAGCGGTGACGGTCAAGGTAGATATTTGCGCGAAACTGTCACAAACGATAATAACTATCAACAAAATATTAATGCTGATAATGCCCTCAAAGATAATGAAACGATAGTTGACCAGTTCCTAAATCTAGGCGAATCCAAGTATAAGGACTTTATTAAACTGTGCGTTGAACGGTGCTTTCCCAGTGAAAGTGAAGTTGTTAAGAGTGCGACTCGTGCAATTAAAGATTACGGTAAACTGAATTTTGATCAGTTATATAATGGCATTTGCTATAGTCATTTTACAGTGCCAAAGCTTATTGACCGTCAAGCAGTTGCTGACATTGACCAAGATAATAAAAAAAATCAATCATACAATAAGGCTAAAAATCCGCTGTCAAAGAATCCCAACTTGAAACTCCCCACGTTGACTGACTTGAAAATGCCTATCATCGAAAAAGAGGTACTTTATAAAGATTGGGCGAGTTTAGCTGAACAATCTCTAGGCTTGGGTGTTGTGAGCGAGTGCCAAAAAATAGCCATTGTCGCCATTATTGATTATGTCAAAAGAAAGGGTGTTGTTATTACCAGTGATCAAGAAGTGTATGAGTGGCTTTATCATACGGCAGCCAATTATGAATATTACTTTTCAGGTGCCACAAACTTTAAACATTTGGCGAATATACTCATTAAGCGATTAGTGAATCAGTCTTTTAATCGTCCGAGTGGATTTGATCATTGGCGCAAAATGATTGGTGGTAGTAGTAGCGTTGATCGTGTTAAAATTGATAATAAAACGAACAATAATAATTTAAAAGATGACACTAACGAAATTGATCTTCTGCTTAGAAGAATGGAAGACAAAATAAACATTACAAACCCTAAAAAAGAGGTAAAAAATTGCCATGAAAAGCTTTATTTTACTAGGTATACAGGTGGTTTTGTGGTATAATGATCATAGTTAAAAATCAGAGGTGTGAATAGCCTTGATAATAACATGATGTGTTAACTTAACGGTGAATTAAATTGCTAAAGTTGCAGGATAATTTACAAGAAAATTGCATACTAAATTTGATAATAAAATTAGCCTAAGAGGTGAAAAAAATGAGAATAAACAATACAAAAAAGTAGTTTTGAGCAGTGGGAAAATTGACAGTTTGAACGACCTAAATTAACCCACCGTCAGAATGCTTATATAATGAGATACAAGCCCCATCAATATAAATGAATTTTATATTTTATCAAGCAGGTATCTCTAAAAAGTGGCAATTAATTTCAATTGCCACTGTGACAAAAATATTTTATAAAGCCCGATTTTTCAGGTGGGTTATATATTTGCACCTACTAAGCAGATGTTAGATGAAAAAATAACGAAGGTTCCTCTGTTTAAACACTGTTCTTGGTGTTTTACAAGTCCCGCTCTTGGAGCGAAGTTATACGCGATATAATCATAATACCTTGCGAGGTTTATGCTCTGTATTACGTTACGTTTAACAAATAGATGCTGCTTAGTTTTAGGCATTATCTATGTGTTAATGTCAACAGGGAGTGCATACTAATGTCGAGAGAATGCCATAAATTACTTAAAGAAAGTCATCAAATATCGTTTAAATTACGTCATCGAAAGCCTTATATTGCTTTGATGAGAGATTATACATTGAATGACAGTCAATTATTTAACCAGTTGTATCAGCATCATATCAAACTTGGAGAAACTGCTAAAAAAGCAAGATTAATTGCTAAAGGTGAAGAGTGCCGCTTAAGGAGCTTATCAAAAGCTAAGAAAGTCATGGTTAAATATAAGCAAGGTAAAGAAATTATCGGGAAGATTTTTAAGTTAACACATCAACACATTGCGTTAAAACTGAATCCAAAGCATAAGCCTATTTGGTTAGATCGCCGTTATATTCGTTTGATTAAAATCGTTTAGATCAATGTAAGGGTATGTTCGATCAAAAAAAACAAAAAAACAAAAAAAGTCATCACCATTTATTTTACTTAGTATCGTTATTTTATTGGGTGCAATTCAACCCTAAATTTATTCAACATCCTCAGTTTATCAGAGTGTTTCATTATATTTATCAAGTGCAAGTCATTTGATTAAGCACAGTTATCGTTTTTTCCAACAACAACTCCTTTAATCGCGGTAGCTGTGCTTAATGAGGTGGATTTGTTTTTTAAACCAAGAGGTAAGCAATTATGGATAGTGAAGATGGTTTTGAATCTGGACAAGCAGAAGAAATCGACATTCAGTTTAAAGCAGAACAAAGATTTTTTTAGTATTGGGTATTGTCATGTGTAAACAAAAAGGAATATAAATAATGATCATTAAAAAGAAAATCAGGCTTGTATTGCTTGCTATTGGTCTTGGCATGACGGGTGTTGCCAGTGCAAATAGCATTTATTTTATTAAGAAGGGAGCGCCAGATATAAACACAGATTGTGGTTTTATGGCGTTATTGATAGATGGCTTTAAAACTGTAAGCAATCAAGAGCAGAAAGATGTAGTGAACCAGATTATAAATAATGACCTTAAAAACTATGTATTAAATTTTTATGCAGCTAAAAAACAAGCTTTTGAAAAAGCCATAGTTAACCCAACAATTGAAAATGTCGCTGAGTCCTTGCTTTATCAAAACATAGAGTTAAAGGCTTTAGCTGAATTAAAAAAAGATGTAGTTAATGCTTATAATGTGGCGCAAGAGATTGTCTTGGATCAGTCTTTAACAGCGAAAGAAAAGATGATTATTCATCAATCTAATTATCCTATAGTTGCAGCAGTGGCTAAGGTATTAAGAGATAGTGCATCTGATCAAATAAAACAACCAAATATAAATGATGACGGCATCTACAAGGGCATTGCAGATAATAGCTGTAATGATAGTAGTGGTTGCAATGAAATTATATCTAAATCTCAAGATATTTATAGATCATTAGCTATTAGAGGTAGTGTTGGCGATTTTGCCACGAATAAACAAATTTTAGCGGGTGCTCCTTATGCTTTTAATCTTGGCATGTTAGAAAATGAGCCAGTTAAATATCAAGCGTTAAAAGATACAAAAACCTTTTCTTATCAACAAGCGCAGTTAGCAATGTTGACGGATATTGATCATCAGTTGAGAAAACGCAATCAACAAGAACAAGAACAAAAACAAAGAAAAGGGGGAAATGATGTTTAATCGATATTCACGTCATCGATCTCAACAGGATAAAAAGAATAAAAAACAAGATAAACCAAAGCAATTTGCAGCAGCAAAAAAGAGCATCAAGCACATGGGTCAGCGATTTTTATACTATGAACGCAAGGTGTCCACTTACTTTTTCTGGTTATTTCTTTTTTTTGTGTTGGCAGTATGTGTCATCGGTCGGGCACCCAAAACGATGAACTGGTTTTTTATGTTACTGTTTTTAACCATAGCTTTTGCCATTACCGCTTTCATTGGTAAGCGCATATGTCGTTACTATTTTGTCAAATATCAGTGGCAGCGTTATGTCATTGCGATGATGCGCCAGATGGTATCGATTTATCAGCAATTGACGGGTTTTATTAAGCGACATCCCTATACCAAGGTGTTTGTGGTGAGTGCAGTGATTATTGTATCTTTTTTGTGGTTGCATAGCGCATTCGCGGGCTATCGATTACAGCCGTTATCAGATAGAGAAACGCTACAGCAGCGATTAGATGGAGAAAAGGGTTGGTTGTTGGGCAGTGACTTTAATTTTAATGATGTGCAAGGCAGTATAGCCAATACGCGCAGACAAAAAGGATACTTTGGCTTTGATGTGTATGGTGGTTATCGCTTTGTCATTGATCAACGCCAAACGTTGACCCCGACACTGGGTTTTGCGGTTAATAGTAAAAGTGTGTTCAGTGGGGTTGATCAAACGATCACAACGTCACTGTATGATATTTCAGGCATGTTGAAGTATCACTATTATGTTGGCAATGGTATTAAGTTAGGTGCAGGTGCGGGGTTGGGATTTGTCTATGGTTGGATTGAGCGTGACGATAGAAGAGGTCAACATGCTCAAGGCAGCAGGACATCTTTTTATCGCAATATTGCCCCAATTTTAGGATTGTATTCTGGGTATCAATTAACGCAAGAATTATCGATCGATACAGGCTTTAGCGCTTATTTACCCTATCTCTTGAAGTCGCAGCAGACGGTGTATGGTGACAAATCAGCGATACCTACGATCTATCGATTGAGCTTTGGAGTCAGTTATGTTTTTTAGTTTTCCCTTTCCTCACCCAAACCAGCGATTGAATGTTCAGTTGGGTCATTATGCACAGTTTTTTGTGGTTATGATCATGAGCGGTTTAGCACTCATGGTGATCACAGGCTGCTCAACAACTTCATCAAGCATAGGCTTTAAGCAGGAACCAATCGCAGAGGTTGTTAGTGTACAAAGTGATGTTAATCATGCCAATAATTATGTTTATCAGGCAAAACCATCCAAGACGTAGGTGTGAAAAATAAAAAATAAAAAACAAAAAATAAGTCATTTAGTGTTAAGGCACAATCTGTTTTATCTATTATTGTCAATTACCATTTAGTTGAGGCATTCCAGTGCTTTAATGCTTAACCTTTTCCCATTGTCCCCATTTTTTTCACTTTTTCCACTTTTTCTGCTGTTTTTATTTTCAACTCAGTAACAGAAGTGAAAAAGCACGCGTTTATTTTTTCGTCACAATAAACGCACGTATTAAACCAATCAAATTTACTATACATCAACAAAAGGAGCATACGTTATGTTAGCAATGTGTAAACAAACCCTCAAAGATCAATTCACATGGGCATCTTTAAAGTCATGGGGCATTGCCCTTTTATTTGCCGTGGTGCTGTCGCTGTTATTTGTGTTGGTCAGTGAAGCGGCGGTTGATAAAACAAAGCTGACCAAAGAAGTCAATGATGCGGTTGGCTCAGGCAGTTGGGGACAGATTGTTTTAGGCGGTATTGCCTTGGTCATTTCTGCGATTTTCTTTTTTACAGGGAATATCAAAATGGCAGTAACTATTTTTGCAGGAGTTGCCGTACTACTGGGTGTTTATAACTCAGGTTCACTAGGATTTGGCGCTTGATATGGCAAATCAGGAAGAAGATCAGGATTTTACACGCGTGTGTAAATATTTGAATAAACCGCGCTTAACGATGGGTTGCACAACCGATGAAATTGCCCCTGCCTTTGTGGTAATGGCAACAGGGGTGATCACCAGTCATTTAAGTCTGTGTTTTTTAATTGGTATGTCTTGGATATTTGGTTTAAAAACCCTAAAACGCTATCGTAGTCCGCAATTTTTAGCGGTAGCGATGTACTGGTTTTTAGGTCAGCCAATTTCAAAGATGGTATTTAAAAAAACCATCGATTCCGCTCAGCGATTCTGGTTACGTTAGTTTTTCGCTTTTTTGTATTTTTTCTATCATTAAACCTTTAACTCAATAGGAGCGTTTATGGACGCATCACATCATCAATTGGGTCAGTCATTAGGTCAGTATGTGAATCGCTGGCTTAAGATTGGCTTTATCTTTATGTCACTGGTGTCGATTGTGCTTGCTTATGCCTTATATCAAACGATTAAACATAAAATGGTGACGTTAGTGCCACCTGTGTTAAGTCATCAGATGAGCATTAGCCTGATAGAGCCAGATGACTCTTATTTGGCGCAGATGGCGTTATTTTTACTGGGAATGAAGCTGAATGTATCACCCGATAATGTACTGTTAAATCATCGGGTACTAAAAAGCCATACCTCACCGAAAACATGGGGTCAGTTAAACAGTGTGTTGGAGAAAGAAGCTCAAGACATTCAGGCGGGGCGTATTTCTTCAGTGTTTTATCCCAGTGAGCAGGAAATGAGTATTGAGCGCTTGCAAGTTAAAGTCAAGGGGATGTTAGAAAAGCGGGTGGGGTTACGTCTTGTTTCACATCAGGAAGTCCGCTTTATTGTGCAGTTTGATTATTACAATGGCTCATTGCATGTCAAAGATATTGTTGAGCTTAAGAAGCCATAGTTTTTTTAGGGAGTTATTTATGATGATTTTTAGCGGGAAAAGCCAGCATTTAGTGCATCGATGTAGTTTACAAGGCGCAAGGTGTCTTCAATTGATTAGAACAATGGTTACATTGCTTGCATTGCGTATATCGCTTGTATTGCTTTTATTTCTTTTACTGCCTACTTATTTTATGACTTGTCACATTGCCTTTGCAGAGACAACACTTAATGTCTCCCATGCAGATAGCGTTGCTGTGCTTGATAAAAGGGCAGAAAAACATCTCATCACAGATGAGACAGATGAGGCGCGATTACTGTCTGCAATGAAAAAGCAAGGGGTGATACCTGTTGCCGTAGAGGGTAATGATACGAATAAAAATAAAAATTCAAAGCGTCATCAAGCAGTGGCAGAGATTTCAGCAGAGGAGATAACATCCTTAAGCCAATGGACAGTCGATCACAACAGCCAACATAAGGTTAATAGTAGCTATCCTTCGACCCTTAAACCTTTAGATGCCAAGCGGATACCTTTTAGTAATCATCAGACGTTAACGGTGCGTTTGTCTAAAACAGACAGCAATCGTTTATACGTTGAGGGGGATAAAATTACTGATTTTACCTGTCAACAGGGCTTTTGTTTTGTTGATCGTCATCGTTTGGATAAGACAGGGGATGCGTTAGTGACTTTGGGCAATGCCGCACGTTTAGGCACAGGATTTACGGCTTTTGTGCTGACAGAATCAGGGCGACAGTTTACGTTATACGCGGTACCAGAGGTTAACAGTGGTCAGACCATTGGCTTTATTGCTCAAGGGGGCAGCAGTCTTAAAGCTCATGACGTTGAGAAAAAAACGCCGTATCGAACCTTAGTGGTGTCGGTGATTAGGGCGATGATCAATTATGCTGATACAGGCGAATTACCAGAAGGGTATACAACGACTGAGATTCCGATGGAAGATCATGTTAACCATCGAGAAAATGCCGCAGGTCATGAAAAACTGAATCAGGGGTTGAGTTATCAACCTGTACGATTATTTAAAGGGGGTATGTTAACAGGGGTTGTTTATGCGATTCAAAACGTCAATGCACAGGTTGTTTACTTACACCCTAAAATGTTTTATCAAAAAGGTATGGTTGCAGGGGCGTTGAGTAAAGAACAACTGGCATCGGGTGAAGCAGGTTACTTTTATGCCTTAATCCAAGAGGGCGCGAGTGATGTTTAAGTTTTTAAAAGTATTAATCCTTAATAAGCAACTCAAGCGTATGTGTAACGCATTTAAGACTAAGTTGAATAGTAAGGGCAGTAAAGGCAGTAAGGGTACTCAGAAAAACGCCATGCATGAAGCAGATCGTCCTTATGTTACTGGGCAAATGCATGATATTAACGATACCGGTCAAAACAAAGGAAATGAAAAAAATGAAAAAAATGAATCTGTATCAACTGATCAGCATCAAACGATGATTGATGCCACTGTTTTTGAAAAAAATAAAGATACAAAGAAACGTTTATTAACCTTGATGATCTTTGTCGCTGTTGCAGGTGGTTTTATCTGGTTATTGACGATTTTTATGTCATCCAAGGCAAAGGTTAAGCCAAACGTGGTGATTGAGGGTGATGACAAAGTATTGGCTGCGGGTGAATTTGTTAAAATTAAGGGTGCCACGTTTACTGCTGATGATAATAAAAGTGCTTTGACCCATCAGCAACGTCAGATTGATGATGTGGTCAGTCAGTTGGATAAGCTGACAAAAGAAAACCATTCATTAAATGATTCTCTTGATCGTCAACGTCAGCATTTTGAACAGGAAAACAGTTATTTAAAAAAGCAGCTTTCAACGCAACAACAGGAAACGCAGCGGTTGATTGATGAAGCTAACAAAACAGAAAAAACAAACAAAGCGGAAAAAGCCAACGCGTTAACGTCAATGGTGACTAATAGCAATCAATTCTCTCAATCCGCTCAGTCCTCGCATGGCAAACCAACAATGCCACAGGGTGAAAGCGTCAGTCAATGGGATAATCAAAACAATCAAAATAATCAAGGGGTTTTTGGTCAAGGGCATTATGCCCATACAGAGCCAGTTCACGTTGTGCGCTTACCGGTGAGTTTCACGACCACGGTAGTTGAAAAGGACGATGAGGGTAGCCAGTATATCCGTAACTATAGCAATTATGTACCAACAGGTACTTTTTGTGAAGCCAAGCTATTAGGTGCTGCGGAAGCGCAAGCAGGCGTTGATGCTCAAGGTGATGCCTCGCCGATTTTGTTTGAGGTAAAAAATCATTGTATATTACCCAATGGCAAACAATCCAAGCTTAAGGGTGCATTTATTACTGCCAGTGTCTATGGGCGTATTTCTTCATCAAGGGGTATGGTGCGCTTAGAACATTTATCACTGGTGCGCAAAGATGGTTCAATCTTAGATATTGGCGTTGAGGGCACGGCGTTTGATTTGAGTGGTAAAAATGGTATTCGTGGTGAATTTAAACTGCGCAATGATAAGGTGATTATGAATGCAGGGATTGCGGGGCTGTTATCAGGCTTAGGTGAATCAGCCTCACAATATTCACAGACTCAATCGATCTCACCATTGGGTGCAACGACAACGATTGATGCTTCAAAGATTTTACCTAATGCGTTGGGTAAAGGGGCTTCTCAATCTTTTGGTGAGATCAGCAAATACTATATTGAGTTTGCCAAGCAATTTCAGCCAACGATTGATTTACGTGCGGGTGCTAAGGTGAATATTGTTTTTTTAAAAGGCTTTCCTATTGTTGATGAAGCGCGTATTCGTGCGTATGAGCAGAAAGTGGAAGCAGCACGTGAGGAAAGAATAAAAAAAGCCAATATGCAGCCATTAAATGTGCCGGCATCAGCAATATCGCCCACGTCGTCGATAAGGATGCCTGCTTATAATATGCCGCCAAATGATCAAATTGCCAATCACTATGATGCATCCTCAGTGAATCCTTTTGGTGGTGATGAGCGTGATACGCGGACACAAGAACAACATGCATTATCAGCACCACTGCCTGATGGTCTGCCACGATCAAGATAACCATTTTGTCGATGGTTATTTAATTTGTTCAATTTTTTCAAACTTTTTTAAATTTTTTAATATTTTATAACTTTCAAGAGGTTTTAGCGATGGATTCAGTTCAATATAAGCAGGTCATCATGACCCTGTTACCCTTATTGCAGCCAATCATTTTAATAGTTTTAATGATTTTGTTTTTTCGCGTATTTTTTAATTCCCTTTTATCGCATTTATCACATTTATCGCGTATATGGGCTTTATTACCATTACTTTGGTTATGCCTGTTATCAGGCTGTTCAACTTTTAGCAGTAGCTTTGACTGTGATCGTATTGGTGGCATTAAAGGCTGTGTGTCGATGAGTGAGGTTTATGCGCAATCATCAGATGATCTCTCTTATTCTTCTGATTCGTCTCATTTTCCTAATGGTTCACATACTATGGCACAAGATAAAAAAACAACCGTAAAAAAGGGAATAACTAAAATAGGTGAAATAAGTGAAATAAGTAAAATAAATAAAACGCCGAGTGGTTCAGCGTTAACTGTGCCTGCGGTCGGTCAGCCTGTGCGTGTTGGTGATACGATTCAAAAGATGATGATTTTTGATTATATCGATAGTGAGGGTAATTATAACGAGCCAAGTATCGTTTACACGGTCTTGCGTGGTGCCAATTGGTTAAACCATTCCGTGCATGCGGTTAAAGCGATGGGGGATGAGTAAGATGAGTAAGATGAGTGAAATGAATCAAGTAAGTAAAAGAAATGAGATAAGTAAAATAAATAAGCTTAAAAGTATAAAAAGCCTGTGTTTTCCTTTTAAGCTTAAGCATCACAGTCCGTTTGCAGTGTTAAAAAAATACGCCAAGCCCAAGGGTGCTGGACACTTTCATCATTTGTTACCTTATCGTTTTTATGATGCAAAACGCGGGATATTTCATAATCAGTATGCCAGTGAGGGGTTGTTCAGCAGGCAGGCTAAACGCGTTAAAAACGGTTATGGCTTTGGTTTACAATTGTCACCCTTGACAGGGGCAAATATCCATCTTGCCAAAGATTTAAACGATATGATCGTTAGTAAATTACCTGCGGGCAAAAAGTTCAGTTATCAGTTTAGCTTGTTGGGGCATCGACAGTTACTGGAAAAAATCCAGTATAACGCGTATGTGCATTCTAAGCGGGGTGGGATGTATGCTGATATTGCCAACCATCAGGCAAATCTGGCGATTAAAGCGTTGATTGATGGTTTCCCCAGTGGTTATGGCAAACACGCGCACTTTGATTTAAAAGACTATGAAGCCTATTTCTTTGCGCACTGTATTGCTCAGGATGCCAGTAAGATGGCACAGGTGAAAGAAGATGTTGAAATTGCATTGTCTACGGCACAAATTCATTATCAAGCAATGGCTGCTGAGGATTTAATGGCGCATGTTGGCAATATTATCAATCATAATCCCAAAAAATTAACGCCCAGCCAGTATCATCATAATGTTTACGATTATCTTAATCAGCAAGTATGTGATGCCTCCACCGTGATTGATCAGATTGATGCAAATTATATTGATATTGCGTTTATGGATGAAACCTGTGGTTATGATGAATATAAACCATCAGCACAGACATTAGCATCATCAATCAATTCAGATCAAAAAAAAGCTGAAAAAGCCGAGGTTCGCGTGGTCTGTTTAAGCTTAAAGAAATTGCCGAGTGATTTTTTTATGACGCAGTTACCTGAGTTTTTAAGCTCAAGCAATAACATTGGATTATCCTTGCGCTGTCCTTTTTTATGGACAACGAATTTTCAAATTGAAGATAAACTAAAATCGGATACACAAACGCGTCAGAAGATTAAAAACTTAGATAAATTAAGATCGATTGGTTTTGAAAAGCTGTTACCGTTTTTATCGGATGAGTTAAGCGAGTATCGAGACATTCATCGTGGGCTTGAGGATGACCGTTATCGCATCTGCACGTTTTCGATGGACTTAATTTTGTTTTCAAGCAAAGCAGATTATAAAAAAGATGTGGCAGCGGCAATGAATTTATTTCGACATGGTTTACAGTTACAGGATTGCCAGTATCTACAAGGGCAAATCTTTCAGAGTATTTTTCCGTTTTGTTATGCGCCGTTAAGTGATGATCGCCAGCGCTCAGGCACAAGACATCGGACGAAATCACCGAATGTGGTGAGCTTCTTACCGATTGTTGGTGACTATAAAGGGGCATATGACCCTGATAAAGGTGAGCATCAAGGGCATAGTTATGGTTTGATCACTACGACCGCTAAGAATCAGTTTGCGCCATTGAATTTATTTAAGATGGGCACAGATTCCTATAATGTGGTGATTGCGGGTGCTAAAGGGTCAGGTAAATCGGTATTGGCGCAATTACTGATTTATCAGATTGTGGCAATGGGTGGGTATGCATGGGCAATTGATAAGGGTAATTCTTTCCGTGATCTGGTTGAAATCGTTGAGGGTCGGCACATTAATGCGATGGAATTGTATTTAAATCCGTTTAGTTATTTGGATTTAGAGCAAATGGAAAGTGATCCTGATCTGATGAATGATCCTGACATTGATGTGTATTCGGTTTATTCCAATACCATTTCAATGATTGCGGAGTTGTTTTATATGATTGGTAAGCCCAAAGAAAAGGATGTTTGTCCGTGGCAATTTGCGAAACTGACCCAAGCGGTAATGCTCGCGCATCAGCAATTTACAACCAACACCAAGGTTGATCATGTGTGGGATGAGCTTAAAAAAATGGTCGATGAGCAACGCGCCCAAAATAACGGACACTGTGACACAAGACTGTCTGACTGGTTGGATTTGTTAAAGGTCTATCGCACGGATTCTTACAGTAAGACACACAGTAAGATTTTTAATGAAACCTCAAAGCTTGACCCTGATTCACCGTTTATCTGTGTTGAGGTTGAGGGTGTATCTAAAGAGATGATTAATCCGTTAATGATGGCATTATCGATTGATATTAATAATCGGATTATTTTATCCAGAGACGCAAAGCCCAAAGGCTTCTTTATTGAAGAAGCACCACAGATTATGCGCTTTGAATCACAAACCTTGCAGGATAAATTTTCGGAAGCTGCTGCGACCTATCGTAAAAAGAACGCATCCCTTGCCTTTATTGGTCAAACGGTCAAGGAGTTAAACAGTACCAGTTTGTTAGCACAGGGTTATGAGAAAGCAGCAATTAAAATCATTATGTCGCAGGATGCTACTTTTGCTGCATTTGCCAAACAGAATAAAGAGAATCCTTTATTCACTGATCGCGAGATTAAGATAATACAACACTTTCGTCCATCGTCTGAGGCATGGTTTTCTTCGTTTTTAGTTAAGCGCGGTGAGTTTTCATCAGAGCATCGATTTTTTCTTGACCCTTATTCAAAGATTATTACGTCAACGAAAAGACAGGAAGTGGACGCTGTTAAGAACTATCGCAAACAGGGTTACGCGCTTAAAGAGGCAATTATGTTGACGGTCAATGAATTTTATGGGGATGAGTTGGCGGAGTTACAACAATTTAGTGAGCAATTTGCTAGTTTACAGGCACGCAATCAAGTAGATATTGATTATGCCGATTTCAAGCAGCGTTTAGCTGAAACAAGTGATGGTCAAGTGCGCCAGAATATTAATCACAAACAACAAACATAGCACCAAGCCTATGTTAAAAAACATAAGCTTGTGCCACTGCCCCCACGACATTTATTAACTGGTGCTGATGATACGTCTTTTGTCCACCTTTACATTTTTTTACTTTAATGAGAAGTAACATTTTGTTGTTTCGCTATTTTGCTGATTATTATCAGCATTAAACTAATTGCGGTCATCAAATAATGACATGTATAAACATAACGTCAGCATCAACAGCGATAGCTACTATAGCTTAAAATTGACGCACATCGGTTAACTAATCTGAATTACGGACAAAAAGATGAAATTATTGAACTATGTAACATTCGTTATGATATTTATTCGTACTTCTGCATTTTTCGCATTTTTTGCAGTTCTTGCATTTCTTACATTAATCAACCTTAGCCTATTGACATTCAGTTATGCAAAAGACTTAGGCAAATACGGTCATACCTTTGAAGTTGTTGAGATGAATTTTATGGATTTGATTCATCTTAAACTCAAAGCGCTTGAGCAAAGTGGTTTTTTAAGTCAGTGGCAACAAGAAGTTAAAGAAAACGTTAAAGCAAAAATGCTGCGCCCAACCCCTGTGCGTTTGCCGACAACGATCACACCTGATATTTTTTATTATCAGCCGATGATTACCTTACATAAAGATATTATCGATCATACAGGCAAGGTGCTTTATCCCAAAGGCTTAACCGTGAATGCGCTAGATGTTGCCACTTACCCCAAAGCACTACAACAATATGCATTAACGCCACCGATATATGACACGATACTTTTATTTGCCGATGGTGATGATGCCTTACAGGTCAACTGGTTAAAAGCCAAGATTATGCAATTGCAGCAGTCAAAAACGCCGCTTAAAGTGATCTTAACAGGTGGCAATATCCATGAAGTCTCTCAAGCACTTAATCATAACGTACGCTTTGATCAGGGCGGATTTATTACGCGCACCATAGGCGTTAAGGCAGTGCCTAGCATGGTAAGCAAAGAACATGTGTCGATGAAGATTGAAGAAGTCAGTTATCAAATGGTGAGCTTTTTGGCAAAGCAAATACAACCAAAGGGAGAAGTGAAAGAGGTAAGGGAAGTAAGAAAAGCAAAAGGAGTGATCAAACCACAGGAAAAAGCAAATAAAGGAGGCAGTGATGCAACGAGATAAACGATTATTGATACGGTTTTGTTTACGTTTACCCTTTGTTATCTTTGCGTTGATGATGTGCTTTTTGTCGTTATCTGGTGTTTCAAGCTTGTATGCCACAGGCACAGGGTGTGTGGGTCGTTTTGTTACTCCTGTGACGGATGTGTCATGGGCAAGTGTTTTTCCGATTACGATTGGGGCAGTGCAAACGGTACCGAGTCCACTGGGATTGCCTGACACAGAAAATCCACCCATGCCTGTGGCACTGTGTCCCATTATGCCCAATGTTTACCGTCTTGGTATTACCTTGGGTTACTGGGAGCCGCATTCGTTAGTTGATGTGACAAGGATTCCGTATTGTATGGTCAATATGGGCTATCAGATGTCGATGGGGATTAATCAGCAGCAGATTGGTGGACGATCGAATTATATGGCAGGCTCCAGTGATAGCAGTTTTTATCATGTGCATTGGTATAAATATCATGTGATTTATCTGTTAAACTTGATTATGTCAACAGGTTGTATGCAGGCGGAAGGTGTTGATCTTACCTATATGAGTGAGCTAGACCCCTTATGGGATGATGATATGCTGGCGTTTATTTTAAATCCTGAAGCGATTCTTTTTGGTAATCCCATTGCACAATTGGCGTGTATTCCTGAGGCGATTGCCACCTCAACGAATATGAGTTTGGCGTTTGATGTGCTTTTCTGGTGTGCGGGTTCCCAAGGCGGCATTTATCCGTTAACTGGTTCTGTCGCCTATACTAATACCCATATCTCTAATGCGGTACTCTTAACCGAGCGGATGAATTACAAACTACATCGTCAGGGTATGATTTTAGAAAGCAAAGGAGTTTATCCTATTGTGTGTCAGCAATACCCTGAACCAATTTTACCGAAATCACGCTATCGTTATCAGTTGACTAATATTGTGCCAGAGCCTTACTTATCGCACCCTTATACGACTACCACGGTGATTTCAGAAGCAGGTAAAGACAATATTGTTACAGGGACTCATTTCGGGCTGTTGAATTTTAGAAAACGCAATTGTGTTTATATATAACCTTAAACACCTAAGACGTTTACTCTCAACTCACAGGAGCAAATCGATATGTTTTTATGTCACTTCAAGTTATATAACGTGTTTAAGTCATTGAGTTTGCCCTTAGTTATACAAGCATCATTGGTTTTTACTTTCCTGATGTTAACAGGTGTAGTACAGGCGAATACTCAGCGTGATCATTACGATCAACAACAGGTTGAATCATTACAAGCAAAGCTAACAGAGGCTGCCAAAGGATATTATACGCAGGTCAAAAGCTATGGCAAAGATGCCCGCATTAAAGCACAGGATTATCAGCAATATGCTCGTGATTATGCACACATCACCTTAGCAAAAATTAGTGATGCACAAACACAGATGCAAACCTATTTTCAGAATGATATGGATGACATACGTCAGCAGTTAGTGACAGCAAGTGAGGATTTTCATGGCGTATATATATTTGCGTCACTGGCGATGCCAATTGAGACTTTAAGGGTGCTGAACAAACAAGCCGCTGTACTAAAAATCCCGCTATTAATACAGGGATTATATGGTGATTCGTTTGAAAGTACGTATGTGCGGATTGAGCAAATATTGTTTCCAGAGGGTGAAGAAAAATTTAATCCCAAAGCACCACCTGTCGGCGGTTTTGCGATTGACCCCTTACGCTTTAAACAATTTAACATCAAACAAGTACCTGCCTTTGTCGTCAGTAAAGTAGCGCAACCTTGTATTCCCATGTCAGTAAACAATGATGTTATCAATCAAAATAAACAAGGTAAGGCAACAAATCAAAACATGCCGTTTGAGTATGACTGTCCAACGCCTGATCACGATGTGGTTTATGGCAATCTGAGTGTGATGGATGCATTACGTATTTTATATAACAAAGGCAGTGAATCTCTTAAGACACAAGTGTTAGCACTGCTTGAAAAAGCACAGGTAGCAAGCAGAATCAGTAAGATAAATAAAATAAGTAAAATGAATCAAGTAAGTAAAAGAAGTAAAAATAGGTTAGGAGCTAGTGATGCAACTGAGGAAACTGAGGATAAAACCAAGGAATGAGGTAGGACTTTATGCTTTTACATTACGCTTGTTTGGCTTTTTTACCTTTTCTAGCTTCTTTACCTTGCCTACCTTTTTTACTTTATCTAGTTTACTTAGTTTATGTAATATGCCTATGCTCGGCTTTGCACATGATATGCAACAGCGTTTTGATCAAACAGGTGCGTCTTATGCCAATGCGTCAAAGGAAATGATTCAATCAGGTAAATTAAATAACCAAATTAACCCACAAAATTATACCAACGGCGATATGAATGATGTGCCCGAAAAGGCGTATCGAGAGAATCCCGAGGCGATTGATGTGGATAAACAGTCAGCGTTTGCGCACAATCCGCAGGCAAATGCAATTGTGGTGACGCATAATACAAACAAACACCGAATCAACCCCAATAATCCCGCGTATCAAAAGGCGGTGAGCTATCAGGACAATGCCGAGCAGATTTTGAGGGATAACGGTTATGATATGCAATGCAAAGAAGTGTCAGGGCAGTCAAAAACACAAACGACAACACAGCATTGTCGCATGTCAAACCATCAGATGCTCGAATGCTTTAAGTACCCGCAGGTTGAGATTATTGATGTGACTATCCCTACCAGAGACATTCCTTTTAGTGGCACAGGCGCAACGGATTGGCGACATGAAGCATATCATTCAGGGGCGCATTTTACCTTCCCCTACTCAGGTATTTTAAAATCATTTCATATTACCTCGCATGGTAATTGGATGGGGCATTTTTGGATTCATATTCCGCCGATTGTTAGTACAATTGATACTACTTTAGGAACATTAGCAGGCGGTGCTTTTTTTAGGATGCACATGCCGCAAACCAGTGTGTCGTACGCTTATCCACATTTAGCAATTCCAGTAACGCAAGGTCAACAAGGTCAATTATCAGCCGATGGTCGAGAATATGCTCATGTGCCTGATATGACCATTGAATATCATGGGGTGATTGAAGTACCTGCTGTTCCACGATTTGAAGCTCGTGTTCATTGGGTGGATAACTGCCAGAACATTGACCCTGATGCTTGTGTCAATATTGAAGAAACGTGTATTGAGGCAGGAGGTGTGCGCCATATTGGTGGGGTTGATGTTGATTTACCGTGTTGGAAATATCATAAAAAATACAAGTGTGGCTTTCATAAAATCAATGCCTGTGAAGTTTTTGAAGATCAATGCAATTTTGTTTCACAGCGCTGTGTTGAACAGGTTGGTCATTTTTGTATAACGTATGAGAAAAGCTATCACTGTGTTGAGGAAAATGCAGGAGATAAAGAACTTATCTGTGGTAATCCTAACTCAATTCAGTTCAAACAAAAGATTGAACGTGGCACCACAGCGGATTTTTTAAAGGCAGTCAGTGGATTAGCAGGTGCGGCTGAAGCAGGAAAAGAACTCAAAGACAGTCAAGATCAACTACAAATTTTTAAAGGAGATGTCAAAGACTGTGGTGAGGCGATGGCAGGCTTGTATGACTGCTGTGATGGTGGCGGTGGGATTTTTCACCATTGTTCAGATCAGGAGAAAGAACTACAAGGTGCCAAAGAGAAGCGATTAGCTACGTTTGCAGGACGTTATTGTGCTAAAAAAGTCTTAGGCGTATGTATTTTGCACCATCAGACATGGTGTGTTTTTGGTTCTAAAATATCACGGATTATACAAGAGCAGGGCAGACGTGATCAGTTAGGGATTGGCTTTGGCTCAGGTGAGCACCCCAATTGCAGTGGCATGACACCAGAGCAGCTACAGCAGCTTGATTTTAGACGCATTGATTTTCGTGAGATTTATCAGGATATACAGAACAAAGCAGCAGCGTTTCCAGATGATCGCATGGGGCAAACACTGGAAGATAAATTTGGTGGTGGCAAATCAATGCCAGAGGTCAATGCGGCATTACCCAAGGTTGAATAAATGCGAAAAGTTAGCTGTTGTGCAAGTGATAGAAATAAATCAAAAGTAAAAATAAAAAAATAAAAAAATAAGAAAAATAAACTACTGAAACAATAAACAATGAGGAGTCGTTATGGCATTGATGACATGTCATCGTTGGCATCGTTGCATTAAAACAGCAAGCGATAAGCGGTTAAATTTAGCGTTATTTTGTACTATCTCTGAGTCTGTATGGTGTTACTTTCGCTTTTTCTTTTTACTCCCTTTTCCCTCTTTGTTGCATTCTTATTTGCGAGGACTTTTTTGTCTTTTACCTATCTTATTTAGTTTAATGCTTTTAACAGCAGGTTTCCTGCTGAGTAGTAAGGTAGCGATGGCATCATCGTATAATGCAACAGGGTGGCAATGGTATTCTAAAGCCAATGAAGATGAAGACATAGCAATCATTGATCCGTTTGAAGCTCAAGGTGATGCAAAAATAGAAAAAGATAAACAAAGTGAAAAAGCTAAAAAAGCTGAAAAAGCGACATCACTACCACAGGCAGTCAGCTACAAAGCACAGTTAAAAGCGTTTCAAGCACACTATGAGGAAATGCAAGCAAAAGCGGTAATGACGCGCAAAGTTGAAGATGTTGCTTATGTGATGTATCTGCGCATGTTTATGATGGAGCAATCTAAAGACTATGGGCGGGCGTTTCAGCAGGCGCTGTTACAGTATCCGAATTTATCGCATGAGCTTAAATTTCCCATTCAAGATCGAGCGCGTCAATTATCAAGAGAACGTGAAAAACAGCGTCAAACCCAAGCGATACAGCAGTATGCACAAACGCATGGTTTATTTTTCTTTTACAAGGGTCAGGATGTCTATAGCCAGTCACTGGCTAGTTCGATACAAAGCTTTGCTGATCAATATGGTATTACCCTAATGGGGATTGCTGTTGATGGGGTGATGGTGAATGACATCAAGGATAATATGCCCAGTGATGATGCGCAACAACAAGGGATAGCCAAAAAATTAACACACTGGGGTGTTAAAGCCGTGCCTGCGTTATTTCTTTATGATAATCAAACTAAACAAGTACGTCCTTTTGCCTATGGCTTTATTGCACAAGATCAGATGGCAGAACGTTTTTTACAGTTTGCAACGGATTATGCCCAAAAACCACTACGGGGGGATGTATCGCATGAGATTAGGTAAGCGGTTATTGATTCTATTTACTTTGTTTATTTCATCAATCTCATTGATTTTATTCAATTTTGCCAACCTTTTTAAGGCTATTCACCTTGTCTGTTTTGTTTATTTTGTCTATTTCGTCCGTTTTATTCAACCACGGTGTCGCTGTTTGAAAAGGTTATTGGTTTTTAAGAACATTCAACAGCCGATGATAATGATGCTGTTAGCAATCCTTTTACTGATTGGCTTGAACTGTCAGTCAGGGGTAGCATTTGCTGTTGGTAGAATAGATAACATAGCAGATGCTAAACAAGCATATAAAAATCATAAAAATGAGTTAGCTGAAACGGTGTTGCGCGATTTATTTTTTTCAAAAAGTGATGATATAACACCACAGGCTAGTGAACATTCCCTGATGGCATTTGCTAAAGCATATGAACTCATCTTTTTTGTCAGTGGTCATTGTCGCTATTGTCACCAGTTTGCTGATACGGTGAAAGGGTTAGCTGATCAGTTGGGTTTATCGGTGATGACATTTAGCTTTGATGGCAAAGGGGTTCAGTCATTTCAACAGGTGTTTCCTGTGATTGCCGATCAGCGATCGAATTATTGTCAGGGCTATTTGCAGATCAGTCAATTAGCCTTTCAACAATGTCAGTTAGCGCAGGAGATTTATAAAGTTTATTACGGTAGCGCTCAACCATTTACACCTGTTTTGTTTTTACAGCACAAAGAGACAATGCGTTTTGAGTTGCTCGCAAAAGGTGTGATCAGTCGTGAGGATTTATATGGTCGTCTGTTAGCAAAGAGAGATCAAGCAGAAAAATCAGTGTATGGAGGTAAGTAATGCTTATATTGTCTTCAAATCGCGCGACAAAAGTCACTGTGACAAAAAAAGGGAAAAAGGCGGGAAAGGGGAAAAAGCAAGAAAAGGAAAAAAACGAACAAAAGGAAAAGTTATCTCACTCATCTTATTGGTTTCATTTATTTTATTTGTTTCATTTGTGTGACCGAGTTTGCTTACTTTCTCGACTTACATGGCTAAAAGTGTTTAGTTTAACTTGGTGTGTGATTAATGCCAGTCACGCCAGTTTAAGCAGTGATATGCAGGCTTTTTTAAATGATACAGGTTACGCGTCTAATATCACCACAGGGGAAGTGGTTATTGATCAGCAAAGTGGCTATGTTACTGCGGGGTCTGGTTATATTCGCACTCCTGTGAAAAATTTACAGTTATTTAATGTTCAGGCACCTAATGTTAAATTTGGTTGTGGTGGTATTGACTTGTTTACGGGGGGGTTAAGTTTTGTTAATGCTGAACAGTTAACACAAATGGGTCAGGCAATTATGCAAAATGCCGCACCCTTTGCGGTACAGCTTGCCTTGCAGACTTGGGCACCCTCGATGAAGTCAGCATTAGATTATCTGCAAAAGTTAGCGCAAGATATTAATAACTTCAATATGTCCTCGTGTGAAGCCGCGCAATTAGCTGTAGGCGGTATTGCAGGGTGGTTTACTCATTCAGAGAATAATAAGTTTTTATGTCAAACCTATGGCACCCATTCAACCGGCTTTAGCAGTTGGTTGGCATCTAAACAAGGCTGTAGTTCACCAGAAACCTCAAAACAACAAACAGAACAAGCCAAAGTACAACCTGAGTTAAAAGATATGATCAAACAAAATCGTAATCTGGTGTGGTACTTTTTAATGAAAAATGGCTTTTTATCAAGCAACACAGAGATTGCTGAATATGTGATGACAATGACCGGTTCACTGATTAATGAAACCGATAATGCGGGTAATTCAACGTTCAAACAGTTAGAGCCATTAATTAAAGAGGCAAAAAGTGCAGGCTTTGATTTGATGCTTAATGGTAAATCAAAAGATGCTAAAGACAATAAACAGGAAGTCAAAGTCTATCAGTGTGATGACACGAATGCCGAGAAATGTTTAAAGCCAACTGTTAAGGCATTATCGTTTGCTGAAACAGGTGCATTAGTCCCCAAATTAAGGGATGTATTGCAAAGCATCGGCAATAAAATCAAAAGTAACACCAAGCTCATTGCGTCTGAGCAAAACATTATCAATTCCGTTAACTTTCCAATCTTTCGTTTGATTGAAACGCAACTGATGGCAGGCTGGCAGCCTGAGTATCACGAGTATGCTGAAATTATCGCACGGATTATTTTAACGGATTATATCAATCAGATCATAGGACAGGCACGACTGGCACTGAGTATGACGGACTTAGGCAAAGATGATGATATGAAGTGGTTGATTACGAATTTAGACAATGCACAAAGGATGATTACGCATCATGTCAATCATGCCGCTTACCAGGCATTGCAACAAAAATCTGATTTAGTGATGCGTAGCTTACAAACCGAAAGTGTGGTGGTGGGGCATATGTCAGCGGAAACACAAGATAGTTACTACTTTGAGAAGGTTTTTTGATAGGTAGAGGAGCCTTTTAACCTTTTTTTACTTTTCTACTTTTCCAGTTTCCCACTTTTTCACTTTTATCTTTTTTACTTTTTTACCTTTTTTATTTTTCATTCCCTAACAGCTTAAGGAGCGAATGATGTTAGATGTCTTTTTTACCTCGCAGGGTCAGGTCGTACAATATGTATTAAATGCGATTGCCGCATTTTATAACAGTGAACAAAGCAGCACACTATTTTGGTTTGTCGGTAGCGTTGGTGCCTTTGTGGTGTTATGTCGTTTGTTAATGAAGCATGACTTTAAAGAAGTGCTGGTTTGGACACTAAGCTATAGCTTTATTACGATGTTGGCATTTAATATGCGCACAACCGTAATGGTGCATGATACCACGAAACCGTTAGCAAGATATAAAGTCGATAATGTACCGCTTGGGTTAGCATATCCGTTATTTGCGACCACGGCTTTATCCAATTATGTCAATGAAACCATAGAGGGTATTATGCATGTACCGAATGATTTAGCCTATGAAAAATATGGCATGGTATGGGGTTCAGCGATTTTTGAGCAAATGAATCAATCACGCGTGAATACCGAACTGTTAGGCTATTTTGCGCGTTATTTACGACAATGTGTGTATCCTGAGATCAAGCTTAGAAGAAACTTTACTTTTAAACAGTTATATAGCACCCCTGATATTTTTGCTTTTTTGAAAGAGCGGATTAAAGATGGTGTGTCCAGAGTGCATATTCATGGTGCTAATCCAAATGAGGAGGGTGCTAAAGATAATCCGTATTGTGGTACAGCAACCACATGGCTTGAAAATGCATTTAAAAATGAAGCAACGATTAATCTGGGTGATTTACACAAGTACAATGCTAATAACCAAGCGTTAACCTTGGCACAAATGCAAACTAGCGTGCAGAATGTTTACCAGAATTTTTTTGATATATCGGGTACAGCACAAAACACGATGATGCAGAACTTGGCGATTAATGCTGTGCGTGATGGCTTTAGGGTGTTAATAGGTGCCAGTGGCAATGCCGCAGCAGCTTTAAATTACAGCAAAGTGCAAGGCGAGATGTCACGTAAATCGACATGGGTATCGATGGGCATGCAAGCACAGGAGTTTATTCCAATGCTGCATACCATTTTATTATTACTGTTGGCTTGTGCTTTTATTCCTGTGGGTTACATGGCACTTTTTCCAGGCTATTTGATTCATATCACCAAGAAATATATGGGAGGCTTAATCTGGTTAGGGACATGGAGTACATTCTATGTGTTTGTGAATTTCATTATGACCTCGATTTTATCACTTCATTTAAGGGAATATTCAGGAGGTTATTCTGGCATTACGATGTCGAATATTAATGCATTAGAATCACTGACATGGAAATATGCTGCCGCAACAGGATGGCTGTTAGCCTTTGTACCTTACTTATCACGAATGTTAATTGTTGGTGCAGGTAACGCGATGATGGGGGTTGCCACTAGCATGACCTCGATGTTAGCGTCTGATGCTGAGAAAGGCTCAAGAGCGATGAGTGAGGGCAATATTACGGCATTTACCACCTCGGTGAGTTCACACACAGGGAATAATATGCATTTTGGACAACATAATACACGCCCCAGTGAAATCACAGGTGGTGCGCTACGTTCGAGCTTATCAGGTGGCAGTCAATATCAGACACCGAAAGGCGATACGGTGTATGATAATACGCCGATGATTGATCGACAACCGTTTGATATGATGCAAAGGGAATCGGTATCGACTGGCTTATCACGAACACAGGCAGCGTATGAAAAAGAAGCGTTTGCACAGGCGCAGATGCTTAATGAAACGATCAATAGCGGTGCGAATTACTTAAATCAGACAGGTAAGACGCAAGCGTTAAAGGATTATGCGGCATCAAGCCAGACCACAAGCCAATCAGCACAATTGGCAAGTGCCTATTCAACAGTGGCAGATATTCATAATCGTTATAGTCAAGATCAGGTTAATGCGAGTGCTTATGGGTGGAGCAGAAATATTGGAGCTGAAGTTAAAGCTGGAACTGGAGAAGCATTTAAGTTTTTTTCTGCAAATGCATATGCCAAATTTGATACCAATAAAAATAGATCAATGACCGAGAATGATTCAATTGGTTTATCCGCCAGTGAAGTCAAATCCTATCGTGAAGCAATCGATACCATTACCAGTGCCACTAAGTCAGATGTTGCGACATTAGATAAAGCAGTAGGTGTGGATCAAGGACAGTCTTTGCAATCAACCTTTGGTGAAGCCAAAGCATACAGTGAATCAGCACAACGCAATTATGATTTATCGGTGCAAGCAGGTGAGGCGGCAAATTATGCCAAAAACCACGACTTTACGATGAGTGAGAATTTGATGCCAAAATTTAAGGATTACTTAGATGATCATTATACGCCACAGAATCGTGATCGTTGGTTAGGTGATATTAGTCAGCAGAATGATCCACTCTTCAAAAAAGCGCAGGAAAGTTTTGTGGTTGCTAATAGTGATATTTATCTTGATTGGTACAAGCAAAATTCAGACAGCATTAACTCCAGAGGTCAAACAGAGATTAATAATTTATCTCATGATGTTGATCAGGGTAAAGATGTAGTGAAACAAGCACGAACTGACAATGATCAAATGGTGACAAAAGCACATGGTGTGATGCAAGATGAGCTAGAATATCAAATATATGAACGCAAGGGTGAGTCTATGCAATCTGCTGTGCCGATGATGGAGCAGGTACATCGCGATAACTTTGCGTTAATGAAAGAGCTTGGCATAATGCCTAAAGATCATGAGTTTAAAGGCAAGTTTGCTGAGTATAATAAGCCCAAAAGTGCTTTTGAATTAGAGCGTCCAGATATTTCTCAACTTGATCAGGCAAAGCAATCGGTAACTGATCAATCCAAAAACGTTTTAGATGAAAAAGATAAAAGAGCAACAGATATTAAACATAATGTCGATCGTGGCACTATATCTTTTGAAGAATATAGAGATTTTGATCATAAAAGAAGTGAAGAAAAAGAAAAAATGCTAAAGAATCCGATGTTGCCGCCATCATTGCAATAATTAGTTACTCAAAAAAACTATAAAAATTTAAAGTGCCGTTTGATATAGGTTTTAACTGTAGGCATTCCAGCCTTGTAAGCAAAAAACCAACATAAAAAGATAGTAACTGGCACTATAATGAAAATTAAAAATGCAATTATGTCAAATCTATCATCAAAAGACGATCCTATCATAGATGCTATGATCACTAAAAAGCCAAGTAAAACCCCTGAAACCAATGTAATTAAGTACTTGACGGCATAATTCCTCTGCTCCGCAGTAACCTCAATTTTATCTTCTTCTGACTTGACCATTTTAACCGCAATGGGTTCGTGAGACGATAAAGATTCCTGCTTAAGAATATCAACCACATCTTTGGCTAATTCAGGATTCGTTTCAGCAATTTTTAATAGCCTTTCTTTTTGATGGTCATTCATCTTCAAAACTCCCTTTCAATATGCGTTTTGCTTTCAGCAAGCTAGCATAAATTAATCAGTTTTTCAATCAAAAAGTAAGGTAAGTGTTTAATCAATAAGTGTATAAAACCACTAAAAACCAAAATAACAAACAAAGGAAACGTACGATAACAAAATTATTTTTCATCAAAACAAGAGAAGGGGGATTTTATTATGACGGTAAGTTTTTTAATATTTTTGATTGCTTTATTGGTAATCATGACCGTATTACTATGTTTTAAACCAAGTGTTGAATCTTTTGTTTGGGTTTTCAAACAGTCAAACAAAAAGCGAGCGTTGTTATTACATGTGTCACGGTTAATAACAGCGTTTATGATGTATTACGTTGTTGTTTATATTATGACAATGTTTGCAATAATGGGGTCAGCGATGCTGTTAATGGCATATCAAAAATTACTCGGTTTAGATACTATCAACTATGATTACGATGGTTTTTTAGCCTTAGTTGAGTGCATTGCCTTAATGGTGAGTGTTATATTAACGCTGTTAAATGTAAGAAGAGTTGAATATTTAGCCAATAGAATGGCAGACAAAAAAACAAAGCCAATCTCATTGTTTAGTTTATACCAACAAGGTGGAAATGATTAATATGCACATCATCAAAAAAGTTAAAACCAATGATCGTATTGTAACGGTTCGCACATTTCGATAAATTAATATCATCAATCCTTTAATTGGTTACATGATGAATTTAAAAATAAGGAAAAATTATGTCAAAAGGCACGGTCAACAAAGTCATTTTAATTGGGAGTTTGGGCAATGAGCCAGACATTCGCCATATGCCTAATGGTAATGCTGTTGCTAATATCAGTTTAGCAACGAATAGTGGTTATAAGGATAATCAAACAGGGCAATATATCGATGTGACAGAATGGCACAGGGTGGTTGTATTTGGCAAGCAAGCTGAAACTATTCAGCAATATACTCACAAAGGGAGTCAGTTATTTGTTGAGGGCAGAATACGCACGAATAAATGGCAAGATCAAATGGGTCAAGATCGCTATACCACCGAAATTGTTGCCAATCAGATTCAGTTGATGGGTGGTCAGTCAAATAACCATAACCCACCAGTTGAAAGTTATGCACAAAACGATATGGCAATACCATCGAATCACCCTGTCCAACAAAAGTCAGAAGAAAGTAATCAAACTAATTAAACCACCGTAACAACAACATTAAAGGATGATGCAAAGCAAAAAGATAACCAATTCTCTGATGGTAATGCACAGTCAAAATCACCGAGTAGTGATCAAAAAGCAATAACACATGATGCGTTCGATGCTAATAATTTGCCGTTGTAACAATGAAATCTTGATTTAAACAGCATTGATCGTTACTGTTATTATGTATTAACTTAGCTAATCCGAAGTGTATTATGAGCAAGAAACAAGAGAAGCAAGAATTTAAAACCTATAAAAAAGACGAATTTGTCGCATTAGTAGCAGAAAAAATGGACGCAACCAAGGACAATGCTAACAGATCAGTTGACGCATTTATTGAAGCGGTCACTGATATTGTCAAAAACGGTGATTCGGTAAACTTTATTGGCTTTGGCAAGTTTAGTGTGGGCGAACGAGCAGCGCGAGAGGGTCGTAATCCAAAAACAGGCGAAAAGTTAAAGATTAAAGCATCTAAAATACCTAGATTCAGTGCGGGTAAAAACTTAAAAGATGCAGTGAATGTTAATCAATAATATCATAAAGTTGTTGTGATTAAGGACGTGAAGCGTGAAGACAAAGAAACGAAGTAAAAGCCATACGAGCCATAAAAGCAGTGGAAGCAATCGCAACAAAAGGAATAAAGGGAATGATCTTTTCGAGTTTTCAAGCGCACTTGATTTGATGTTAGCGGGACATGATCAGGTGATTGGCTCAGATTTTATTATGCGTAAGCGTGACACGTTAAATGCTGATATTGGTCACTTAAACCCAGATGATTTAAATACTTACGACCAAGCTTATATTGATGGTTTAATTCACTGTCAAGCTAAGGAATGTCTTACCATTCCGACAGATGTTGAGTTACAGCGTTTGTCTAATGAATATATGAAACAGCGAGAGATTTTATCTGCTTATCATGATGAAGTCGTTGATATTATGATCGATTATGACACGGAAGCTGCCAAAGAGTTGGGTAATTTTGACCCCTACATTGATAAAGTGGTCATTCGTAATCAAGCTGAAATGAATTTTTTCTATGACTATATTACCTTGTATCGGACAATAAAAAATAAACGTGTGATTATTAACTGGAGAGAAACTCACCCTGATGCGGTTAATCAAAACAACAGACAGGTTGTTACAGCACTTGAACAGGCGCGGTTTGCTATATTGCGATTAGATGAGAATTTAGCACATGGCGGTATTAGAGTTACAGATATGATTACCCAGAAAGAAAGCTTATTAATTGATAAAGCACTCAATCGTTCACGTAAAGAGGGTATGTTTTTTATTTGCTCATTATTAACAATGGGCAAATATGTGATGACAAGTGGTGGCGGTGTTCCTGTTGACCCCAAAGCTGCTGCGGGTAAATCCGCATTAAGTCTGTCTCAACCTTATTTGGCACAATTACATAATGCGCAATCAGCGATTGATGAAAATGTGCTGCAATGTGTCCGTAAGATATATGGACTTTGTTTGCGTGGTGGTGCCTTAAGTCATATTACGGTTCATTAAGTCGATGACTGAGCAAACGAAACCACTACCGACAGCGCATGATGTCTTTTTTAAAGCCAACTTAGCCGAAAAAAGTAAGGCAAAAGCATTACTGAAACAAATCTACTCAAAGGAGTTGGTAAGCAAGCTTGATTTAAAAAATTTACAGCACGTTCCGACTGAGTTTATACAACACAACTTACGTAAAGTAGTCGGTGATGTGCTTTATATGACTAAGCTGAACGGCAAAGATGCCTATGTTTACGCCCTTTTTGAACATCAATCAAGCAGTGATGAGTTAATGGCATTTAGGCTGTTGTTGTATGTGGTTCAGATCATGCAACAGCATTTGCAACAGGGTTATGAAAAGTTACCTATTGTTTTATCAAGCGTAATTTACCACGGTAAAGAGTCACCTTATCCTTACTCGACCGATTTGATGGACTGCTTCGAGGACAAAGAAATAGCCCAAGAATATATGTTCAAGTCATTTAATTTGCTTGACTTAACGATCATGAGTGATGATGACTTAGGCAAATTTGATGCTAATTTAGTCTTTGAATATATGCTCAAACACAGTCGCGCTAACTTAGCAGATAAGTTGATAGAGTGGCTGTTACAGTACCCACATCAAGCGATTTATTTCATAAAATCTGGCAATAATCTGCTAAATCAAGTATTCTCTTATATAGAAAGTCGCGATGATGTTGACAGTGAAGCGATAGATAAATTAATCGGTGTCATTAATGATAATACAGGTGGTGAGTTTATGAATTACTTACAAAGGCGAGAACAACAGGCAGAACAACAAGGTATGCAACAAGGTATGCAACAAGGTATGCAACAAGGTGCGATTTTAAAGGCGCAAGATACTGCACGTAACTTATTAGGCATGGGTTTATTGTCTAATGAGCAAATTGCACAAGCGACTAATCTTGACCTTGATACTGTCCTTAAGCTCAAAAAAGAAATTAGCACTAAGACTAAACACTAGGCTTAAAAATTTGGGACAAAACTCCCACTTCGGGTTAAACTTTAGTCAAAAATGCGTATCGTTTGACAAGAGATAATTCGTAAATAATTTCTGGAAAATTGACCGCAAAGCCTTATTTAAAAGCATTTGAAAATTTTTTACAAACCTATGTTAAGGCAAACTAAACCTTAACTTTGAAATAAATTCGGCAATAAAGATTCAGCCCAAAAGTCCCACTTTGGTATGAAATGTAACCTTAAAAAGCTGTCGTGCTAAAGGGTGAAAAGTGTCAATTTTTTTAAATACCCTGTGTTAAGCTACGTGCTTTTACAGACCACCCTATCAGTTTTCGTATATAATATGCTCGATAATACCATGTAAAGTTATATTAAGTTATGGAGTTTGAAGTCCAATGGAACGAA
Organism: Cysteiniphilum sp. QT6929; assembly: GCF_030035755.1. Taxonomy (NCBI): domain Bacteria; kingdom Pseudomonadati; phylum Pseudomonadota; class Gammaproteobacteria; order Thiotrichales; family Fastidiosibacteraceae; genus Cysteiniphilum; species Cysteiniphilum sp. QT6929. The sequence goes on along the minus strand of NZ_CP103984.1, from coordinate 33,642 downwards.
AACGTACGCTAAGGAATTTCTTTATCATTTACAGCCTGTCTGGAAGAACCCCCAAAAATGGGGATCGTTTTTTACTCAGTGCAATTTAAGTTAATCTGCTTTAAATACAGTCAAAAATAACAGCAAAAACCAAAAAAACGCCAATACGTTCGATTTAACGGTGTTTTTTATTGATTTTGAACAATTGCATTGGCATATTAGAGATAATTAAACAGCGCTCAAATATGGAAGCTGAAATTTTGATCAAAATTGCTAAAAAAATGGATTTATAGGCTTATTTTGAAAATTTAAGGAAAAAAACGCCCGCGTTATACCCCGAAAAACGTAAAGATTTTGCTAAACGCATATTTGGTCGTAATCGGATATCAAAAAAATAATATTCAGTTAAGTTAGAGGGAGTGCGCTTGCGTGAAACTAAAATTAAATATACGACGTGATATTCACGATAAAATAAAGCTTCAAGGCAGTAAACTCATACTGCCAATGCACCTTGAAAATATTGAAGCCTACAAAGACGTGACCTTATTTGAGCCAGACGATAGCAAGTATGTTGTCGCCATTCATCATCACATAGACGATGATTTGTATTCAGCGGTGTACTTTTATTTTGATGATGGCAGATATGCCAGAAAAGCAAGGTTCATGATCAATTACTGTTTAGACAACCGCAAAACAGAACTGATCATTGATCATGCTGTAATCATTGAGATCGAAAACTACAATGATATGGCATTGCCACGCCATCAAGTGACACATCATAACTTAGCGACACGAGAAAAGCAGACTTTTTGTAATCCTTTTCAGCGTGAGCACGTGGCTTAGGTTGTTCTGACCTGACATTTTTAGCTAACTAAAAATCTTGGACAAATCGGCTAAGTTGCTATTAAGAGTTCTTCGCTGAGGTGCCACAACTGACAAAATCAACGATAATCAAAGGTAGTTTAAACCAACGCTAAGCCATATATTATATAGCTTTGTTGGATATTATTTATTGCTATCAATAACAGTGTAATTGTCGTTAGTGCTAAGTAAGTTCTCTTCGCTGAGCCGCCACAAGGCTGTTTTTCCAGCTAGCACTACTTTTTCTCCAAAATTGCTTTAACACTATATTTTATATAGCTTTTGTGTCTATTCACTTTATAAAAACTGATCGCCTAGTGATTATCTGATTGATTCAATTACATCTCTGTAGAAGAAGTGCCAAGAATGCAAGATCATGTTTTAAACAGCACCTTAGCTATCGCTTATGGAGTATGGGCTATAGGGCAATTTTTAAATCACTATGACCGGTTTACTGACGTATTCCGACTAGGCTATAGGTTCCCTGCAAAGCCCTCCATTTTTCCCTGTTTTGAAAAAATAACCTCGCTTAACGTCATATACAGTAAAGGGTACAGCAAAAATTTGTGCTTCATGATGAGTAATCATTCTGTATGACTGCAAATCAAGATAGATAAAAAACAAAAAGGTCTAAAGGATTTAGCCAAGACGCTTAATTATTGAGGGAGGGACGAATAAGCATCTTGGCTAATGATGCTAAGTATAGAGGGTAAAAGCGTAAGTGCAACTTAATGCCATAAAGTTTTTAGGTTACTATCAAGATTCCTGCGTAAATGCGGCATAAGGCTGTATCCCTTGACATTACTAGCCTCACGAGTCTGATTTTTGATAAATCCCTAAAAAACTTTCCCATAAAAAACAAATTTGACTCCAAAATTAGGTGTCACAAGCCAATCAACATCAATGTATTTATTAACACTCAATAAAGGAGCTATTTATTTTATGTTTAAATTATTTACACGTAGTGGGCAGATATTTTTTCATAACTGGCGCATGTTTAAGCAAGTGTTCAGGAATGTTCTCATTGCTTATTTTCTGATTATGGCGATCAGTTTTTGTGGTCTTGCCTATTATACTAGCAATGAATATGAACTATCTGCATGGAAAGCGCACTACATTGCTCGGATGACCTCAAAGTGGACAAATAATATGTTGAATGTTTTAATCATTGATCATACTGGACATGAAGTCATTGCGCCCTATAAGCGCGCTAAGATTTTGACAGACCCTTACTTTACTCAACAGAGAGATAATGTAAATCATAAACTGTATTGGGCATTTATGATGCCATTTTACAGTTTAACCGCGTTGTTTTTATGCTTAGCTTTTTTACTGGTCAGAAGAACCAAAGCAAAATACAGCGGAGAAGAGTTAGTCAGAGGGGCACGTGTTGAATCCCCAAAAGTCGTCAATAAAATATTGAAAACTGAAAATAGATTATCTTCTTTCACCCTAGGGATACAGCATTTAGTGTATGATTCAGAAGTCAAACACATCGTATTACATGGCACAACAGGTACAGGTAAAACGGTTATTATTAAAGATTTATTGCGTCAGATTCGTCCACGCCATCATCGAGCAGTTATTTTAGATGATGGTGGTGCCTATGCTCAATCCTTTTATGACCCATCCAGAGGTGATATTATCTTAAACCCATTTGATGCACGTTGCCCTAACTGGAATGCATGGGACGAGTGTGTTGAGTCAATTGATTTTGATAACTTTGCGGCAGCATTAATTCCTGAAGAAGCCGATAAAGATAAGTTTTGGGTACAATCCGCCCGCAACTTATTATCAAGCCTAATGCAAGAGATGAAAAAACGAGGACAGACATCGTATGAATCGTTGTTGCAACATTGCCTGAATTTACGTTTAGAAGTTTTACAGGATGTGTTAAAAGGTACGCCCGCAGAACAATTAGTGGATGGTGATATCGCCAAAACCGCATTGACCATTCGCGCGATCATCACCAATCATGTGAAAGCACTACGCTTTCTACCACAAGATAAAGATCGACCGTCATTTTCATTCCGTGAATGGGTAATGAATGAGCATAAAAATGCCAAAGGTGCCTGTGTGTTTGTGGTCATTCGTGATAAGGACATACAGGCAATACGTTCACTGATTTCATTATGGATTGGTTTATTGACCACTCATGTTAAGTCACTGGAGCGATCACATCAACGTAGAATCTGGTTAATCCTTGATGAGTTGATGAAATTAAACCGCTTAACTTCTCTGACTGACACCTTAGCCACAGGACGTAACTATGGGTTAAGCTGTGTACTTGGCATACAGAATAAAGCCCAACTCAGAGCAACCTATGGGCGTGATGAGGCACAAGCCATTTTTGATTTATTATCAACGCAAGTTTTTTTACGTTCACCCTCAGCTGAGATTGCCGATGAAATATCAAAAGAGTTAGGCGAGTGTGAGGTGATTGAACGTTTAGAGTCTAATTCCTATGGAGCTGAGTCGGTTCGTGATGGTATTTCCATTAACCCAAGCAGGCGGACTAAACGTGTGGTCAGTTATACTGAAATTCAAAATATGAATGATCTTGAAGTGTATATCAAATTACCTGCTAATGTACCGCGTGTTAAGATGAAATTATCGTTATCTAAAAAAGATGTCCATCGCAGTGACGGTTTTGTTGAGAGAAAAATCATTGCCAATACTGCCATTGAGGTGCAACTTAAAAAGACAGAAGCATATCATGATCAGGGGCTAAACTTTCATGCCGTGACCACGGAGGTTATGACGGTAGCGGGGAGTCATAAAGCAAATAACAATACAAATCCTAGCACAGCGCAGACAGAATCAAAAATTGACGATAGAAACAATAGCATGACCGATGATGTGCTTACAAAAAATGATGATGAAAACAATGAGCACAATGAAGAAATCATGCAAAAAAAACTCAATAAACATCATGTAGCTGTTAAAGCCAATCGTTACAAGGTAAGTGAAAAAGAAATCTAGGGGGAAGCTATTGTTAATCTAAGCAATAGATTTCTTACACTTTTTTACGTTACTTTTGCGCCATATATTGTTTATTTTTTTATTTATTTAACAGCGTTTTACCTGTATTAGGCGTTTGTTTTTTCAAATTTTTCAACCTTTTTCACATTTGAAACCACCACAGATTTATTGATTTTATAAAGATTAATTAGGGGAAATTTATGCTTAAAGCTAAAAAAATGAGTACATCAAGCATGGCTCAATCCATGAATATTGCCAACTATTACAAAGAGGAAGAAAAGCATCTTGATGTTAAAGATGTCGAGTTGATGACGAAAGAGGAAGCACAAAGGCTCGGCATTGATGCATCGAGTATTAAAAATGACTATGGTGATTATGTGATTGCTGAAAACAATAAAGATCGCAGCTTATCTGAATGGGGCGGGGCATTGGCTGAAAAAGCAGGGCTGTTAGGCAAAGAAGTCACCTCAGAACAACTGGCGCAAGTGTTAGAGGGTCACTTAATGGGGCAAACCGTACAACGAGGTGCTGCTAAAGGTGGTCAAGCCAATAGTGTTCGTTGTGCAGGGCATGATATTGTGTTTAGTGCGCCTAAGTCGGTATCAGCCATGGCACTGTTATTTGGTGATTATCGTTTAATGAAAGAACATCAAGCTGCGGTTAAAGATGCCATGACTGAATTTGCGCGACTGGTTCCTGTTATGCGTATTCGCGATAAAGCCACAGGCGAGTTAATGCGTGTTAAAACAGATCAAATACTTTATGCGATGGAAACGCACAAGGTCTCTCGTAATCTTGACCCGCAAATACATACCCATACGTTAGCCATTAATATGGCAATGGACGATGAGGGAAAGTTAAGGGCGATCAATATTGATGATTTTTACGATAAAAAGCTCAATATTTATTTGGGTAAACTCTATCAAGCCAGTTTAAATAAACGTGTTCGTTTATGTGGTTACAAAACACATGCGACAGGCAATGGTCAATTTAACATTTCCGATATTCCGCAAACGTTCTTAGATAGTTTTTCAACGCGCAGGCAAGCAATTATTGAGAAAGCTTTTGCCCTTGGTGTTACCGATGCCAATACGATTGATAAAATCGCGCAGTATACGCGCAAAAGTAAAGCGTATATTGAAAAATCATATTTGCATAGTCTATGGCAAGATCGTAAAGCGGCATTTGATGGGGTGGGGTTATATAAAGAAGTCTTGGCACGTTCTCAGGTGATGAATGAGGCAAAGGCTAATCAAAAGAATCAACAGGCACAAGAATATAAAAACAAACAACATACTCATAGCGAGGTATTGCCAGAGCAATCATTAGGTACTACTACTGATAAATCACACCAAGTAAAAGACGGCATGAGTCAAACAACAGGGGAGCGTCAAACAAATCAAAAAAATCAAATTGTTAAAACTAATGCTGATTACCTCAGCATGATCAACCAAGGCGATGTTGCCACTGCGGTTGTTGAGCTAACGGTGTCACATATGGCGCGTTTTCAAACACGGATGCGTTATCAAGATGTTTTAAATAAAGCCCTTGATGACTTTGCGATTGATCAGGCAATGACGATTGCTGAATTGAAAGCTGCTATTGATGAAAAGATACAATCAGGTGAGATTATCCCTTTAGATAAAGCCCATGAAACCTTAACCACTGAACAACAAAAACAACAGGAGTTGTCTGTTCATGAATTGCTTAGCAATCAGGTTAAGGGTGCCAAGGTTAATCTTGGACTGGGAGCCATAAGCACCTTGCCGATTATGAAAGATAATGTGCAAGCGATTATGGGTGTTATGGCAAGCACCAAACAAGCCAATATGATTCATATGCAAGGTTCGGCTAAAGAAGCGATTAATGCGTTAATCCATTGCGCCCAAGAGGAAAACAAGCGTATCAAGGTATTAGCACCGAATCATTATCACGTTGCCGATTTAGCGAGAAATACCCAACAACCGATACGGAAAACCGAAAGTTTATTTGACTGGGTAAAGAACACCTTTTTGTTTAATAAAGATCATGAATATATTGAAACACTGGGCGGGTTTACTTATCGCCATACTAACGATGCGAAAAGTAATCATAGTCAAAATAGCCAAAGTAACCGCTTGTCTCAGCGTGACATTATCGTGGTTGATCAAGCTGAAAAGCTATCGGTTGAAGATGCTAAGAAGTTGTTAGAAATAACGCAAAAGGGCAAGGCTAAGATTATCTTTTTAAATAGAAATGGTGTGCAAAAAGCCAACGGCAATATTACGGAAACGTTAACCACTGGTGGAATTAAGCAATTTAACTGGCACTATCAGGAAAAAGCAAAAGCTTCTTTAAATATTCAAACAGTTGATGAAACTAAGCATCATGAAAATTATGCAAACCAATCCAATAACCTAGATCGTGATCAGGCGCGTATTCATAAAGTCGTCAATACCTACAACGGATTAACCGTAGCAGAGAAAGCTAACACGTTAATTGTCGCAGCAACTAAAAAAGAAGTCAGCGCATTAAATGACGTGGTGCGTGAATCTGTTAAAACACACCATCGATTGCAAGCTGACGATATATTGACACTGAACATGGAAAAGCGTGTTTACCTAACCCCTGAACAGGCAAAGGTTGCAAAAAACTACGCGCACGTTGAACGGATTGATTTTTTTGTCAAAGGGCAAGGGATGATGTCCTATAGTGTGACAGGAATTGATGCCCGCAACAATGAAGTGAAAACGGCTAAAATTCAACATCCGCTGATAGATTCGATTGAACAGTTTTTTAGTGGTGATAAAGCAAGTAAAGAAACTAAAGAAAGCGCTTTTAATCCTTTAACTAATAGCAATCCCTTCTCCTTAATCACCACAACCCCTATGGAAATTATTAAGGGAGAAAAGTTAATGATTACGCAATCAAAAGCAGATCGTTTAAAAAAAGGGCTCAGCTATGTTGTGCATGATTTTGATCGTCAAAATCAAGAGATCAGCTTAATTGATCGACAAGGTGAGGTGATCAAGGTTAAGCAAAGTGAGTTAGAGAAATCAACGCTACAATATGATTATGCCCGCACATTAGATTATGTATCACATCATGAAGATAAGGCAATTATTGCCAGTTTTAAACAATATGCGTTAAGTAAAGAAGTTGCCAGTGAGTTAATGGCAAAAGCCACAGGCAGCGTTGAATTAATTACTGATGATCTGGAAAAAGCACGTAACCGCATACAGCAGGCTAAGGTGCAACCATCTGTGATAACTGCGATTATTCAGGCACATTTAGATACGACCGTCAAACCGATAACGCAATACGTTAATGCAGCAACAAATAAACAATTAATCCATGATTTAAGCCAAGCATTAACCGTATTAAATATTGAAATGAGCAAGGATAACGTCACCAAGTCGGTTGAACATGTCATTGCGGTTTTATCTGACAGGCAGGCGGCATTTGAGCATACTGATTTAGTCAAAGATGCTGTAGCACATTGTGTGAATGAGTATCAAGAAACGATTGATTTTGGTGATGTTCAGGAAGTATTAAATCAGAAATTCAGTGATGGTGAGATTATTGCATCAAAAGATACGCTCGTATGGACGACTAAAGAAGCCATTGCCCTTGAAAGATCGATTATTGCATCGTGTGAGAATGGCAAAAAGCAAGTATCTCCCTTAGCCAGTGTTGAGCAAACCCAACGTTATCTTGATAATCTTGGTGGTGAGATAACGCAAGGTAGATCACTAACCAAAGGGCAAATTGCTGCGGTTAAATTGATTACTAATACACAAGATCGTTTTGTTGCCGTACAAGGTTATGCAGGGACTGGTAAATCAACGATGTTGCAACAGGCACAAAATATTATTCAGCATGTTGATGAGATTGTAAATCATGGCAGTAATACAGATAAAGTTGAGTTTATTGGTCTGGCTCCTACACATGATGCGGTTAAGTCATTAAGTGATAAAAACATCACCTCGCAAACAGCACAATCACTGATTTTTCAGCGGTCTAAAGATGTATTAAGTGAGCTTAAAGCCTTTGATGAAAAGCACAATAGCACCACTGTGTTTACAAGTAATCATCAAAACAAACCTAAAAGCGAACTTGAAAACAAAGTATTTTTGCTTGATGAGTCATCGATGGTCTCTAATAAAGACTTTGCTGACTTTATGCGGATTGTTGAAAAGCATAATGCACGTGCGGTTTTTATTGGTGACATTAAGCAGTTGGAATCTTTAGGTGCGGGTGCGCCTTTTAAATTACTGGTGTTATCTGACAAGATCGATGTGGCAGTGATGAATGAGGTGCAACGTCAACAAGACGGCAAGTATTTAAAAGCAGTTTATGCTGTTGCTAAGAAAAACCCTGAACTGGCATTACAGTTTTTAGATCAACAACAATCACATGATGAAGTGAAATATCGCCCGAACACTGAATTTAAAACCCCCGAACTTAAATTAAATATTGTGGAATCTGTACCACATAAAATCGATATAAGCCAACTCAACCCTAAAAACGAAGAGGAAATTAAAGTTGCTAAAGCAATTAATATGCTCATTGATGGTGGGGATATAAAAGCACTGGGTGATGATAAGTTTGCCAATAAAGTAAAGTATGCTTATCAATCAATGAAAATTGAAAAAATGCGTGAGGATACAGCTAACGAGCTAGGCAATCGCACAGCTGAATGTCGCGCAAATACCTTAACTGTGCTTGATGCACACAGGGAGCGTGAATATATCACTGCCATGGTAAGGGAGCATGACAAAGAAAACGGTGTTATTGCCAAAGATGAAAAGCAAAATATGGTCATTAATCGCCTTAAAAATCTTAATATCGAAAGTGAAAAGATGAAAGCCATTGCCAGCTATGCGGTTGGTATGGTTTTACAAAAAGGGCAAAGGAACTATTACAATATCAATAAGGTGGATTGTGATAATAATTTGCTCGAATTAGAAAACTTAAACACTCGCAAAATTACACACTTTGCCCCTGCGAAAGCAAATCATCGCTTTAATGGTTTGTTTGAAGTTAAACAAAATGAGGTTGCTGTCAATGAAAAGTTGATTATGACGAGAACCGATAAAGACAAGGGTATTTACGCTAAGGACAAGATGCGTGTTGAGTCAATTGACCAAGATAAAGGTTTTGTTACCTTAGTCAATGAGGAAAAAGACAATCAAAAGATTGTATTAGATAAAAATAATCTGGCAACACTGCATTGGGATTATGCGCTGAATATAACGACAATGGCATCACAAGGGAGTGATAAAAATTTAGTGGTTACTGCTCAAAAATCCACCTCTCCTTTAGCTAATATGCGTTCGCTTTATGTGACCATCACAAGAGGGGTACGTCATATAAAAATGTTTACCGATGATCGTGAGGCATTGTTAAAGCGTGTTAAAAATGACTTTAATAATAATAATAAAATTGCCATTCATGCCGTGACAGGTGAAGTCACTTTAACTGAGCATTTTGATCGCTATCAAAAGGAAAAAGCCGAGCAAAAACAGGATAGTTATGCTCAACATCAAGTAGCGACACTGCAAGAAAAAAATAATGATCAGCAACAGGTTGATGATTCATTGCAGGAGTATGACCGCTATACGCAAGCAATGCCAACTCATAATGCGTCTGATATGAAAGATTATGATCAGTATATGGCAGAGTTAAAAGATGATTTTGATGTCTCTGCTTCAAAGTATTATGCGGTTAAACATAGCGAGGATAAAGCTAAAAGTGCTAAGAATGGTACAATAAATACAGTAAATACAATAAAAAGTAAGCATAAAGCTGATAATCAAAATAATCAAAATAATCAAAACGTCATCAATCAATATGAAAAAACAGGTAAGGTAAAAAATAATAAGGCTAAAGCCCAAAATGACCATTCAAATAACTATGCCAATACTGTCTTTGCTGAAAAGGTGTATGACCCTAAATACTGTGACACACAAGGGCGCTTTGATATTCGTAAATATGGAGCTGAGGTCTCAGTAGAATTAAAAAAACGAACAGAAGATGTCGCAAGATGGCTGTTAGGTGAAGAAAACAAGGGGCGTTCTAATAATACAGTGCTTGCCTTTGGTCAAGATAGTGCTTCATTGAAAGTAACGTTAACAGGTAAATATCGTGGTTATTATAAAGATTGGTCAAACAATAATGATCGTGGCGACCTAGTTTCACTCATCATGCGAGAGAAAGGATTAAACTACGCTGACGCTGTGGCTGAGGGCGCAAGAATGGTGGCTATGCCAGAAGCGTATGATATTAAAGAAACAAAAAACCATGAAGCGTTAAGCAAGGATATTCCTTATGATGAGCGCAAAAAACAATCGTTTGAACGTGCGGTTAAAGTTTGGAATAAATCACACCCAGTTAAAGGCACCTTAGCAGAAAAATACTTAACACAGCATCGAGGCATTAAGGATTATCAAGGTGCCGATGTTAGATACAATGCCAGTGTTTATTCAAATGAAGTCACAGGTAAATATCAGCCGGCTTTAGTCGTTCAGTTCAAAAATGAAAAAGGCGAGCTGACAGGAATTGAATCTATTTACCTTGAGCGTGGTACTGGCAAGAAAATGTCTCATCTTAAAGTGGGTAAAAGAAGTTATGGCACGAAAAATGGCAGTGCTGTTTTGATTAGCAAAGGAAATGAGCAATCAAATAATATTAGCTTTTTAGCTGAGGGTGTTGTAACAGCTTTATCTATCAAGCAAGCTTTTAAAGACGTGCATATTTTAGCAGCAGGTGGTAATGAGAACTTTGCGAATATCCATCCTGATACGCTCAAAGATAATATCCTTATCTGTGCTGATAATGATGGGAAAGCATTAATCAAAGACTCTGCCTTAGTCAAAGCCATACAGTTATTTGAAAAAGCGGGGAAACAGGTTAAGGTGGTATTTCCCAATATGATTGATAATAAAAAAACCGACTACAATGACACACTTAAAGATCAAGGTGTTCAGGCAATTTTTGATAAACTTAATCCTGTATATCAAGACTTATTAACGCATGATAAAAACATAAAATCATTGATTGATAAGATGGTATCGCAAGGTGATTTAAAACACCATGACATTGACAATGTGATTAAATATGTCAATAAATCACACGATATAGATATATCATCAATCAAGAAACATATTGATGTACTGCATAAAGATAACTTATCAATCAGTCAAAAAGAGATTGATTCAGTCGCACAATCAATGAAATCACAAGAAAATATCACGGAAAAATGGGAAAAATACAAGCAACAGGACGTTGATATTGTGCCTAATGTGACAAAAAAACAGATCATAAAGGATCAGTTGACTAAGTGATTTATATCAAAAAAATTAGGGTAAATTGCACTAATTATAGAAGTTTAAACCCAACCTGACAGTTGCCTATTTTCCCTTTGCCCCTTTTAATTTTTCAACATCAATTTTACCACTTAAAAGGTCAGCGATATACTCGTCTGATTCTCTCTTGTTTTCCTTCAGTTCAACACCATAGCCTTCATGTTTAGACAATTTAGCATTATAGGTAAAAGCAAACGCTTGTCTAATCAAATGATGGCATTCAATCATTTTCTTGGCAGCATCCTGATAGACTGCTTGCCAGTTTTCCACTTCCTCTTCATCTGACGCATTAAGCTGTGCTTTTTTAACGGCATAACCTATATCAATCAAATCACGAATAAAGTAGGACTCGTTCGTTTCTCCATAAGCAACCATTAATTCACGGATATTTATTAGCTTTTTTTCATCAATTCGTATTTCTTTGGGTATCATCTTAGGCATTATTTTCACCGTCTTTTTGTTCTGAAATCCCTTGTTTTTCATTTTTTTCATCTTTTTCATTCGCTAAAACAGAACTTATTAGCTCTTTCATTGCCATTCTTACCGATTCAAATTCACTTTCAGGCGCTTCAAATTTAGATTTTCTAGCATCAAATAATATGCGATATAACTGTCTTAAGTAGTGTCTATTTTCAAGTGCTAATGTCGCTGAAATTTCTGCCAATCTTTCTTGCCCTTTGTTTGCATTATTCATCACCGCATCAACACCTTGCTCAAGAAATAATCTATATGCATGTTGTTTTGTCGGTATTGATTTGCTTTCACTTGCGTAATCTTCAATTTTTTTTGCAAGTTCTTCAGGGAGTCTTAAAGTTATTCTGTGCATTTTTCACCCTTTTTTGCGCATGTCATTTGTCGTCTTTGTCATAGTATACAATGACATACGTATAATGTCTATGACATAATATGTATGCTTAAACATATTTTAAAACTATGAATGGGTGTCTTTTTGATGTCTATAATAAAATAATAGACATTATTTGTCGTCTATTAAAAGCAGTCAAACGTATGTCTATATATTATGTCATTTGTATGTCAAATTGCCATAACACATATAAATAAAGGCTGTACTGCTTTTTACCATTGTTTTAACTGGCATTCTGTATTGGGTTTTGTTTGATTAGAAAGTGAAAGTTTGAAAAATAAATTTTTTCGCTTTATTTTGAATAATTTTATTTCACTGAAACGCTTATAAATACTGAGATTGACGACACTCTTAACCGCAACAAGAACACGATGCACTAACAGTGCGTACTGTGTCTGCTTGCTAAGGGGGAGGGAGTGACTGTTGACAGTAGGTTAATATATAGTCAAATTAGCGGGTTATAATTTAGGTTACTATTTATACAGAGACGAACCTATGGCGATTGAATGGACATTTAACATCATCACAAAAGGCAATATAAAAGCAATGGCAAAGACTTTGCTAAAAATGACTATGAATACATGAAAATATTTTAAAAAAAACACGTGAGAATAAAAAGGAAAAGCAAAAAATAAAAACCAAGACAAGCTTGGCAATTTTTTCTAAAAAAATATTTTGAAAATTATTTCATATTTTTTTGCGTGAGTAATTGAAAAAAAGCTTTAGATTTTTTGCGAGAAATTTTAAGATTTTATTTTTAGATTTGTCTAAGACAAAATTAAAACTAAAGATGAAAATAAATAAAAATATTTTTCTTGATTAATTTTAAAATAGTCTACTCAAAAATAATGCGTGGACTTTTGCCAAGGAAGCGACCAACTTTAATTAATGTTTCTAATGTGAAACCAGATTCACCTTTTAAAATTCTTTGCGTTTGTGATGTGCTTGTGTCCAATCCTTTTTTAACGTCATTAAAAGTTAAGTGATTGATTTCAATATAATTATTTAACTCACTAGCAATTGATTGTTTCAATAGTAGATATTCATCAATGCGTTTGTCTGCTTCTTTATTTATGCTATTTATTTGCTTTTCTGTTAGCCTCTCTTGCATTATCTGGTCTATGCTTCTCATAAGTCCACCTCACCTTTTTTAATCTTTCTAGCCTGCTTGTCTGCTTTTTTAATATCTTGCTTTTGAGTATCTTTATTACCACCTAGCAACCCAACATAAATTTTATTGTTGTGGTGCATGTAATAAAGCCGATTGCCAAAACGTCTACAACGTAACTCTTTTATTTTTTCTTTTGTTCCAGTTAATGACTTTGTAAATGGTTTTTGTAATTCATAGCCTAACTTTCTAAGCATACGAATCAAAATAAGCATTTCGTTTTGCTGATCTAGTGGCAAACTAAAAAGCCAGTCCTCAGCGTCTTTAAGTAAAATTAATTCGTACACGTTAAACTTAACTTATGATTGTATTTTTCCATTGTACCCTAAAATGGGCATATTGTCAAGCTGCAACTATTTTTATATATTACTAACCGCAATAATTTTCTTAACCAAATAAAAAAAGGAACTCCAAAAATGCCTATGATCGAAAAACCAAAGTCACCAACTTACACAGCCTTACCTAAAAAAGTTAAAGTGACAGAAGATACTTACCTAAAAGCTATTGAATATTTAGACTGGAATAATTCCCTTAATGGTGAAAAAGATTTAGATTTTTTAATTGATCAAGCGTTGCAACTTGTTTTTGATGGTGATCGAGAGTTTAAAAAGTATCTGAAAGAAAATAAAAACACTCACCAGAAAAAATTAACTGAAAATAACAGCGAGCAACTAGTTCAAGAAGGAGCTTAAAAGCTCCAGTATTTTTTTATTTTACACCGTTTTATGAACACTCTTTTTTATTTTATTAGGCAACCTTTTCTGTGTTGTTATTATCTTCACCAACCGCCTTTAAATTCGCACCAAGTAAATAATTTAAAACTTTGGTACTTTGCCTTACTGCTTCGTTAAAATCCTCATCAGTCAAATTTCTAAGCCAACTATCAATATAGCTTGCATGATTTTGTAAATCAGTTTTGATACCAAAGTGGGCGCTTAACATCGCACTGGATAACTCAGCGACTAATTCCTCTTTGGCGTAACTTAATTTGCAACTTAAATCTACACTGCGGTTTAATCTCTTTTTGTGCATGGTGCTGTGTGCTAGCTCATGCAATAAAACCGCTTTGTAATTCTCTTCACTGTCAAAATATTTTGAGGATGGCATTTTAATAATATCCAAGCTTGGCATGTAATACGCTTGCCCTTGGTCATGTGTAATAATCTCAACATCTTGAGCATCAATAACAGATTGCAAATCATCATCAAAAACAACAGCGTTTTCTGTCTCGGCTAAAGTCGTTTGCGACAAATTAAACACGGAATAATATTTCGGACATAATATTCTTGTGTCGTAAGTATCACCTTTTTTGATGACTCTGTCGCCAGTGTTAAAATCCTCTTTGGCTACTTTTTCCTTATCGTAGCTAGTGAAGAAAAAAACACGGCTTGATTTTTCGCCTTTGTTGACGCTGCCATTTAACGCTTTGATTTGTTTGAACGTCAACCATTGATTAGATTTGTAATTGTTTTTGAATTGTGCCATGTAAAGATTTAGTACATTAACACCACTGTAGAGATTGCCTTTCGCATTTACTGGCAATTTCGCGCAACCCTCACGATGAAAAACATCTTTCCAAGTGGCACCGCCATTTTGAATAATCTCTTTAATGCTTTGGGTAATTTCGTTTACAAAGTCGTTGTAGGTTTGTTTACTTTGTTTACTTTGTTTATTCTCTTTATTGTGTGCCTTTTGTCTATTCTGTTTATTTTTTATGGTCTTTTGCTTAGTCATGATTAACCCCTCCGCAATCTTTACCATCAAATAATGCTTTACAATTCAACCCACCACATAGAGGGCAAATATTTTGCGCAATATCCCCTGCTAAATCTTCCTCATACAGATCATCATTAAATGACGTATTGGCATATATTTCATCAACCGCTAAATCTAAGTTACTGTTCAAAATACGCATCGCTTTACCCTCTTTTAACGTGATTAATCGCTAACACTGCATTGACCACATGCACCGCTTGCTCATGGTTGCTTTTTATTTTTTTTATTCCTTTTATTTCTTGTAAGCGCTTTGGTGTCTTTTTATTGGCAGGTGAGGCTTGGTCTTTCTCAACCGCGCGTACATAGTTAAAAAATTCAAACCATGCGTCATTGTCAGGTTGATTGGTTATTAAGCTTCTCATTGTTCTAACTCCTTTAATTTTAGGTTTGTGTGTATTCACAACCTTTTTGCAACAAGCCATTTAGAAATGCCTGTCAAGGGCGCGTAGCGTGCCATTTACCCTTGACAGGTATTTCGGGCTTGTTAAAAAAGAAATTAAAACTAGGCTGTCAATCACGTAGTGATTGACTCATTGATAAGAAAAGTGTGATGGTTTGGCAAAGATTTTTGAGCAATGCAATTGCGTATAACCTAAGCATTAACTATTAAATGCACATTAGGCGACAATCGTGTTTGATGGGATATTTTGGGGTTGACTTCCATTGTCCTTAGCTGATTCCTTGGCTTTAATCACTTTACGCATAAGCTGCTCGTGACTTTTGGCGATTAACACTTGATTATCTAACTTGGCAATATAGGCTTGCTCGATCTCGGAGTCTCTAAAAATCTTTTTAACTTTCAGTAGCTCAGCTTGGTACATCTGGCAATCTTTGATAATGCTATCGTATGCTTTTAAACTGATGGTTAAATATTTGTTGTCGATGACTTCTAAGCCTGAGCCTAAAACTTCTGTTTTGTAGGTATGTGGCAATGTAAGCTCTGCCGTTTGATCATTGCAGCCTGTAAGGTTAAATTGATTACCAAAATTAAGGCTACCGAAAAGCACCTTGTATTTACCAGTATACGCATAGCCTTTCAGCCTCGAAAAATAGATATGTGCTGCTGTATGCCAAAGTAATTCACGGTTAAATCGGTGATAGTGATAATTAACTAAATTGCTGTCAATGTAACTTGTAATTACACTATTAACCATATTGTGATTGCTCGGTATCTCTTGGATTTCACTATCACCTAATTTTTTAATGGCTCGCATTAAATCCTCTTTAAGCACCGAATCTTGTAACGTCTTAACAAATTTAATCATGTATTTGTCATGATAATATTTTGCTATATCTGCATGATAGATTTGATCAACAGTATCAAAGTAGTTAGCAATATCTTTTCGCGATTCGTTGACTTCTTTATTGATGCGCTCTTTTTCTTTCTTTGTCATGCCGTTAGTATTGATATTACGCAATAGTGACAACTTAAAAGCATCACAGTACGGTTGCCTTTTCTTGTAACCGCATATACCACTACAATGTAAATTACGGTTGTTAATGGTTATTTCTGCTCGATTTGCTTTGTTTTTGAATAACATGGTTTGAATCCTCTTAAATTTTGTCTATGGTTAAGGTGTGTACTTGGGTTGATAAATAGACAGAGGCGTTTTATATCGATTTTCCTATCAAGTACACAACCCTTTTATTTTTATTAATTGCCTAACTATCTAAGCCACTAAATCGATCAAGTTCCCGCCATGGTAAGGCACGTTAAAATTGCCCCTTTCCCTTGTCTTGACAAAGATTTCTAACGCTTGGGTGTACTTTCCCCTGCCTTGTTCAATTAAACCACTAGAAAGCCTGTATACGCCATAATTAAATGGGGCGTTAGTTTCAATCGCAATAAAATAAAAATCAAAGTCTTTACCTGTCGCTTGCTTGAATCCGTCAACATAAAAGCTTGCTGATAGGTCATAATGGTATTTTCTGGTGGTAAAGCTAAAATTAATATCATCAGCCAAGCTTGAGGTGGTCTTTAGATCGACTATGTAACCCTGCTCAAGATTGATGTAATCCGCTCTTGCCTTACAATTTACTTTGCTTGCTTCATCTATCCAAAAAACAGACTGCTCGGCAATTCCGCCACTTAACAGCGTTCTGACTAACTCATTTTTTGCTAGATTGTGTCGCATTTCCTGAGCCTGTAAAAAATCATCGGTACTGACAAGCTGCCTTGCGCCTACCGTTTTGATTAACTCCTGATAATCCGCTTTGCCTTGCTTGGTGTTACGCTTGGGAATATCAGCAACCACGTATTGATCATCAAAGGTCTTAGGCTCCAGTACCAACGAATGAAACAGTGTACCAAACTTCATCGCGGGCGTTGGCTCCATTTGATTTTGACGTTTGTAATTGTAAAGCCAAGGACTGATCAACAACTCTTTACAGTTGCTGGATGAAATGGGGTCGCTTGCGTGGTAGTCTTCATTGCTTAGGTTGTTGATGATTTTGTTTAATGGGTAGATTTTTTTAATATTACTCATGCTAAGAATCCTCCCATGTTACTCACGTCACGCTTTAAATACGGCAATATCGATATAACCGTATCCTTTTTGCTATCATTGCCACTTTTAAGGACGCTGACGCTGTTTTTAGCGTCTTTCTTGATGTTGTGCCTATCCCACTTGATAACGCTGATTGTACGCGATTTAAGACTGCTTTGCTTGGTGGTGATATTTTTGCTTTTGATTTTTGATCTAAAAAACATGATGACTTGCTCCCTGTGCCTGTAGCACACGTTTGAAAAATTAAAAATTTGACTAAAGTTGATTGCTTAAATAACGCTTAAACTAAGCGGCTTCCTGTCCTTGTTCGACTAACTCAAAGTGCCAAAGTCTATATTGATGATTCCCTTTGCTTTTCTTGGTCTCGCCTTTGGATACTTGAATTTTTAACTGTTGGAGTTGGGTTATTTTGCCTTGAAGTTTTAGCTGATAAAAGAAACCGCTGACCCTTGATACACTGGTAGGGGATATGGATAGCACCACTAACTTTTTATTGTGCTTGTCGTTAGTGTGAAGTTGCACGAGACAGTCGAGATACCGCTTCACTATCGGTTTTCTACCCTCTTCTGCCATTTGAGCAATGAAGTGCTTTAACGGCTCTCCGTCTGTGGTGACGATACCATCAGGGGAGTATTTAACGTCACTGTAATTGTCATCGTCTGCGTCACTTAAAACGTGCTTTTCAGTGGTCTTAATCACCGTAACAATAAAGCTGTTAGGGTTATAATCAGGGTCGGCTTTCATCTCAAAAGCATTTCCCTTTAGCGATATAAGGGGAAAACTGGCATAGTCAAACGCTAAGCCATCTAAGCCAAGTTCCGCTAATTCTTGCTTGATTGTGTCCTTGCTAAAGGCTGTTTCAGTGGTGATTGTGGGTTGATTGGTTGGGTTGTCTTTCGTTACTGTGACGTTGTTTTGTTCATTTTGTGGGTTAGTAACTGCTGTTGTGTTCTGTTCCATTGTGATTTTTCCTATACAAAATTGTGCTAATGCCCCTTTGTGGTTAGATAAAGGGGCAGTTTAACGGTTGTTGATCTTGATTATTACGCTAACAGTGAAGCGATACGTTAAGCTAATCGCTGTTGTTAAGCCTTCCACTTGGTTCTGACCTTAGCAAAATAGCTATCGAATTTGTCGCAAGCGTCAAGATAGCCATTGATCGATTGTATAGGGGGTTGATTATTTTGATTTGTCGGGTTGACAATATTTATACTATTCATTAGTATTTACTCCTAGTTGAAGGTGATTGTTTAGTTTTTGCGGACTTGGACAATCGCCTTTTTCGTTTATATTAACTGCTTAAATATTTTACAACTCTAAGCGTGAGTTGATGCCTTAATTAAGCATGTGGTTATTATACCAAAATGACAGAAAAAAGCAAGCATAAAGCTATATTTTATAAGGGTTTTATCGATATTTATTTACTGTTTTTGAGGCGTTTTTTCTGCACGGCTGTCCCATCTTAAAATCTAAATACGATTTGATTGTGAATTAGCTTAATAATGATTGCTTATCATTCTAAACATGGGTTGATCATATGATCTCAAAGAGACTATTTTGAAATTTGTATTCAATAAAACCTCATAATGTTTTGAATATAATCAACTTGCTAATTTAGATGGGACAGCCGTGGTTTTTTCTGGTCAAAATCTTTAAATTGTGATAGTATAGTACGTACAAATGGGAGTGTGTGCGCTCGTTTCGGATTCCCCCAATTGACTAACAACACCAACCTTGACCCCTTAATCAAAACCAACCACTTTTGATTATATTTCAGGCTCCGCAAATTTTTCACTGCAACAAGCAAAAGAAAATTGGCAACGTAAGTTGCGTTGAAAGTTAGTGTGCCTGATTGACCACAAATATTTTAAACGATAATATCCTGAGAAAGTAAATCATGCAGTACAACATTTAATGGATAATTACGAAAAGACGATCATGGACATTAACGCTAAAATCAAAACCATGCTCGATAAAAACACCGATGAAATGTCGATTTTAACTGAAATGCTTGACGATATGCCTGTCATTAAAGAAATCTTGGATAACAATACCCCAAAACAGCTTGATATATACTGCCAAAAGTATACAAATTTTTTCTACTTTGCAAAATTGCTTGAAAATCTTGCTAGCAAAGCCGCCACCGCTAAAGCCTAAAATTTCCTTTTTTTTGTAATCACTACTAATGTTGCGTTTTACTATCCACTTCTTTTTTAAGCTTAAGCACCGTATCAAGGTCTAGTCCAGTAGCATTTGCAACTTGATCTACAGACAAACTCATGCCGAATAGATTACGTGCCGTTTCCTGTTTCTCAAGAAAACGTCCTTGCTGCATACCTTGCTGCTTCCACTGTTCTGCTACCGTCATAACATCACCTCTTAAATCTGGTTTACTATCGATAATTCTATCATAAAATGCGTCAGTTTCCATATCCGAATATTGCGACATATACCGAATCAATACTTGTCGAGCTATGTGATCGTATGCTTCAATCTGATTGATAGCAATATCAAGCTTACCGTCAATGTTCTTTTCTCTAATCGCTTTGAGTATCAATTCATAGCCCGCAATAAAACCATGCTCTAATATTTCCTCGTCACTGTAACGGTTAAGGTCAATAAACTGTGTTGTGAAAGCGTATTTTTTAGCTAACTCAGTATTGGCAAAGTAATCATTAATGTTCAAACTGTGACTAAATGGCTTTTTATTGGCATAGTAAATAATCGATACGACTAAAGGCAAATCTTTGGCTGTCTTGTGCCGTTTAATATAATCCAACAAGTAAGACGTTTGATAATGGCGAGTACGAATAACAATCGTGCCATCATCACCTGTTTGTGATTCGATATGTACAAAGACAGCACCGTTTTTGCCGTCCTTGAATTTGAACAGAAATGTAAGGTCTGACTGCTCTTTTTGCTTTTTATTATCCTTTTGCTGTTGGCGAACATGCTCGACATTAGCGGATTCCAGCTTAACACTGTGCCAGTCAACTAAAGCGATAAGCTCCTTGGGCAAGTAAGTCATCAGAAAACAAATAGCAAAGTCCCTATTACTGATGAGGTCTTTAAATACACGGTCATGCTTGTCTGCCATTATGTTGCCCTACTCACTTTCATTACTAAAATACTCATCAATCCCCTTTTGCACCAACGGATAATCAAAGCCTTTGTTTAGCAAATATTTTAACAGCTTTTGCTTCTTATCATAATCGGTTTTGCCTTTAATCAAAGGATACTTGCCATTAATTCTACGTAAGACATTATTAAGCTGTTGCACCTCATCAATATTGATTGATTAATTCATCAATCATACTCTCTGGTATTGCTTTCTTTTTGAGCTTGTCAATCAATGCGCCTGTTGAAATACCTTGATTACTCTCAATAATACGCTTTGCTTTATTGGTCAAAAACATACGACTATCAACTTCAATAAGATTCATAACAAATATCCCTATTCACAATCGTTTTTAACACTTTTCAAATATTCAATATCCGTAATTGGCACATTAAGCACTTTAGCAATAATCGATAACGGTACACCCGCTTTTGCCATTAAATCAGCTTCTTTACGTTGAACGTCAGATAGCGATTGATTGTTATGTTGGTTATCAGTCACCATCAAAAGTTATCTCCGTGAAAAAATAAGGATAAAGAATCAAAAATGACGAAATTTAAGAAAAAATAAGCAATGGACAATTCTAAGCCTAGCGGCTCTTATTCAGCTACGATTGAATCATCAATAGAATGATCTTGAGCAGAATCATGGTGATCACAAGCATTACCAATAACCGGCAAGCTCAACACCGTTAATAACAACAAACTAAATATATTCCTCATAAAATCTCATTTCCTTATGTTTTTTATTACACTTAAAATTATATTGATTCTTTACTATGCCTGATAACTCACCAAAGGGGCACAATTCTGCAAGCCAATCTCATTACCATCATCAATAGGTTCTTGAAGTAGATCATCAATTGTAATACCCAAATAGTTAGTAATAGGATACAAAGTCATCACACTTGGATTATAGTCTGGGTACTTGTCACTAAGAATTTTAGTGATTGTCCCTGTTGAAACACCAAACTGTTTATGCAAATCAACACTATTGACACTCTTTTGACCCATAAACCATCGTAAATTTCTCGAAATTCTAGATAACATCAATCTATGTTGATTCACTTGCTCTTCATTGTTTATATCATAGTCACCAAAAATGTTTTCCATAAAAACCCCATAAAGTCAATTCGTGTATAAGAGAAAATTATAACGCACGAAAAAATATTCCGCAACTTTATTGTTGAAAAATAAACAAAGAACTTGTAGCATGTACTACGAGTCATTAATCAAGACGCCCCATCTTGATTGCTTTACACCTCCCTAGATACCGAAAAAGGATTTCTCCCACTAAGCAGGGAAATGACTCTAACTTCCCTAGAAAATGGATTACTCTTTCTCTTCTTTCAAGAAGATATAAAAGAACATAATACACTGCCTTAGAAGCAATGCAATATTTTATTTCTGTTTTTTTGCATTATTTGCATTTTTTGTCGTGTTAACTGAATATGATACAAATTAATACAATGCTACCTTTTTACATCAACCTTTGTTACCTAGCTAATCAACTTTGTTTCGCCAAGTATTGATATAACAAGGCATAGCGTTTAAAACAAAACATTATTTTTCACATGACGCTATTGCCTATTGCCTATTGCCTATTGCCTATTGCCTATTAAGGTATCATTTCTTTACTTTACTATTTTATCAAGTTTATGTTATCTATTCCTAACGGCAAGTTAATCACTTTAGTAAATTAAGGTTTGTGCATAAAAATGGGGTTGAAAAAATGACACAGCTAAAATTAACCAAACAGCAAGATGAATTATGGTATGCATACAAGCTCAATCCAAATTCAGACAACTACAATATTGCTGTATCATATCGAGTTAAGGGTAACTTGGATAAAGAAAAGTTTAAATCAATCTATATTACCATTGGTAATCATTTTGAAGCATTTAGAACACAGTTCATTGAAAACGATGGGGAAGCTGCTCAAATTATCCGTGATCACTTTGACGGTGAGTTGATTTATCAAACACTTGATAATGCAACTGAACAAAAAGCTCTTGATACCATTGAAGCATTAAGAGCAAAACCATTTAATCTGGAAAAAGATTGGTTATTTAGAGCCATTTTAATCAAAGCTGATGACCAAACGCATTATTTTCAATTTGTCTGGCACCATATTATTTCCGATGGGCTAACGACAACTATTTTTAGTGAAGCCTTTGAGAAGCTTTATAACGAAGGCTTGAAAGCCATTGACCAATTCAAAACCTATCCTTTGACTGATTATTTACAGTATGAAGCATCAATCATCGCTAACAAGAAAAATGAAATCATTGATTACTGGCAAAACTATCTTAAAGGGTCTCAGCAAAATGAACTTGCTAAATACACGCATGATGACACAGGAAAAATTAATCGTAAGCGGTTGAATATTGACTCTAAAGTTTTAAATAAGCTACTTAAAACACATAAGACAACGCCCTTTCTATTTTTCAATGCGCTTATTAGTACCTTTATTTTTAGATGCTTTCACTTAACGGATATTGTCTTATCTTATCCTAAGAATATACGCACAAATGACTTTGCTAATATAGTTGGTTATTTTGTCAGTATGTTTCCGATGCGTGTAAAAGTATCGGCAGATATGACTTTTGCTGGCTTGCTTTATAATATAAAACAACAGTATAAAGAAGATAGAAATCATCAAGAGATTGCTTTTGAGGATATAAGAAAAAATTTAAATCATAATTTTCAGCCTAATATTACCTTAGTCGAAGCCTGTATGACTTCACCTAAAATTAATACCATCGACCTAGATTGCTCAAATGCAGGGACGTATTATGGACAAGCTAAAACAATATTATTTACTTATGAAAGTGCCTCCAATAGTTATGAACTAAGTTACAACGAAAACTATATTCCTATTTACTTTATTGAATATTTTGAAAATTTGATCAATGAAGTATTAACCAACACAGATAAGAAATTATCTGAATATGAATTAATGTCAATTGATCAAAAAAAAAAACTACTCTACGATTGGAATAAAACAGACAAACCATACCCAAAAAATAAAACCATTCACCAATTATTTGAAGAGCAAGTTGAAAAATACCCCAACAATATCGCGGTTGTCTTCGAAAACGAACAACTTACCTATACGCAGTTAAATGCTAAATCAAACCAACTGGCAAGATATTTAAGATCAATCACCATCATTCAGCCAGATACTTTCATCGCAATAGCTTTAGACAAAAGTTTAGAAATAGTCATTGGCATTTTGGGGATTTTAAAATCAGGTGCCGCTTACGTGCCGATTGATCCTAGTTATCCTGATGAAAGGCTCAAATATATACTAGATGACACCAAAACATCTTTAGTTTTATCACAATCACAGTACATCTCAAGATTAGCATCTATTTCAACTGCAAATATCATTGCACTTGATAGCGATTGCTACAACAGCTTACCAATCGATAATTTAACCCCAATAACCACAGCAAAAAATTTGGCTTATGTGATTTATACTTCGGGGACAACTGGACAACCTAAAGGAAGTTGCATTCGACATACAGCCCTTCATAATTTAATTGTGGGGCAACAGGATAAAGTAAAAATTGATCAATCATCTAAATTTCTTCAATTTTCATCTATATCATTTGATGCTTCTGTATGGGAAATTTTTAGTGCATTAATTTTTGGCGCTCGGTTATATATCATCTCAGATAAAGTCAAAACTGATAGAAATTACATCAGCCAATATATTACTGTCCATCAAATAACAACTGCTTTATTACCACCAACAATGCTTGGCACACTATTAACTGATGGCATGAATAGCTTGCAATATTTGCTCACAGGTGGAGAGGCATGTAATCATTCAATAGTAAAAAAATGGTCTTCAAATAGAAATTTCATTAATGCTTACGGTTTAACTGAAACGACAGTATCTGCAACTATGCATCACTATAACTATAACGAAAGAAATACAAATATTGGTAAAGCGATTGCCAATCATAAATGCTATGTTGTTGATGTATACAATAACCCTTTACCAATCGGTATTATTGGTGAATTATACATTGGTGGTGCAGGTTTGGCGCGTGGTTATCTCAACAAACCTGAGTTAACTGCTGAGAAATTTATTCCGAATCCATTTGCCACTGAAACAGATAAAGCCAATGGTTATGATCGCCTATATAAAACAGGGGATTTAGTTCGGTGGCTGCCTGATGGTGATTTAGAGTATATTGGACGCAAGGATAAACAAGTTAAAATCCGTGGCTTTAGAATTGAGTTAGCTGAAATTGAAAATACCTTAATCAATATCACAGGTATTCGACAAGCTGTTGTCATTAATCGAGTAGTTAATGATGAGCAATACCTTTTTGCTTATTACACCGCGAATGAGCAAATAAATCCTGAATTAATATTAGATAAACTGACCAACAAACTGCCACATTACATGGTGCCAAGCGCTGCCTTGCAAATTAATGAGATACCACTCACTATCAATGGTAAAATTGATATGAATGCTTTGCCTGACATTCGCTTTGAAAGCTCTACAGCTTATATTGAACCAAAAACAGAACAAGAAAGAATTGTTTGTCAGGCATTCTCTAACTTACTGCTTATTGATAAAGTAGGTATTGATGATGATTTCTTTAAGCTTGGTGGCAATTCTATTAAAGCCATTCAACTAGCAATAGTGTTACAGTCAAATCTTGAGATCGATGTCGCTGAAATCTTCGATTTACGCACACCAAGAAAACTCGCTAACAATAAACGCATCACACATGATCTATTAATTTCTAAGTTAGAA
This sequence comes from Cysteiniphilum sp. QT6929, assembly GCF_030035755.1. Taxonomy (NCBI): domain Bacteria; kingdom Pseudomonadati; phylum Pseudomonadota; class Gammaproteobacteria; order Thiotrichales; family Fastidiosibacteraceae; genus Cysteiniphilum; species Cysteiniphilum sp. QT6929. The sequence goes on along the minus strand of NZ_CP103984.1, from coordinate 8,264 downwards.
CAAATTAAACATGACTATGCTAACCAACGGATTAAAGGACATGAAAAATTTAATTTAGCAATGTCGCTTAAAAAAGAACAATATTTATCACAAATAGCTAATATGCGAGCAATAAAATATACGACTAAACCTATTCAGAATGTCTTATTAACTGGAGCCACTGGTTTTTTGGGCTGCAATCTTCTCAATCAGTTACTGACGTTAACACCTTATAAAATTTTTCTATGTATTCGAGCAAAAGATAAGACACATGCAATAGAGCGTATAGCGTATAAATATCAGTTTTATTTTGATATGTCTCTAGAATATCATTTTGCTGATCGCTTAGTTTATATTCCCTGTGATTTAGAAAAAAGACAAATAGGGGTATCGGATGAGCAATATTATCAACTAACACAAAATATCGATAGCATTATCCATTGTGCTGCGCTAGCAAAACATTTTGGTATTGAACAGACATTTTATAGTGCCAATGTTACATCAACGATTAATTTACTTAAGCTTTGTGAGCTAACTGATTTAAAGGATTTCCATTATATTTCAAGCTATTCGGTGATGACAGGCATTGTTAATGATAATGAAACGGTTCTAACTGAAGATGATCAGTTAACGACTGATGGCGTATGGAACTCCCCTTATACCAAAACCAAATACCTCGGTGAAATGAATACCATTAAATGGCGTGAAAGAGGAATTAACAGTAGCGTTTATCGTGTTGGCAACTTAGCCTTTATGCAACGCAATGGCAAAATACAGGAAGATGTTAAAGATAATGCATTTGCAACTTATATTACCTTTATTCGCAAATTAGGCTATATCGCTGAGAATATGAATGAAATAGAAATTTCACCTGCCGATGTAACGGCAACAGCAATTGTGAGAATGTTTGAGAAACAACAATTAAACAATCGTACTCATCATCTATTTAATCCAAATAAAATTAATTTATCTCAAATGCTAAGTACAAAAATTCAGAATATCAAAGTGATAACTTTTGAGTCATTTATTGATGAATTAATTAACTATTTACAACACAATGATGATTGTGATTTAATTGGGCGATTTTTATTACGCATGGGGTGGAAATCAGATACAAAAAAAAGCTATTTCAATATAAGTAGCGGTGTAACTATTTTGCAAAACAAGACGGAAGCAATATTTAAAATGATAAATTTTCAGTGGTCAGCAATTAATAATCAACAATTAAAAATCTATGTTAAAAAATTAGATACAATTTTTGATGTAGCATTAGATAAACCAATAGCTATGCCGCATTTGAAAGTACAAAGATGGCTAGCAACTACTGACAAAATGGTAAACACTATAAAATTAAAAGCTATTAAACTCATTAAAGAACATAAAAAAGTTATGTCAATTATTAGTGGGCTATTGTTAGTAGCCCCATTGCTATATATTTTAGAAATTTTAGATATAATCGCTATGTTAGAGTTTTTGGATGCAGTTAATTAAAGTTAAATCACTTAGTTAAAATTAAGGAATAAATATGTCACTAGCTAATAACCAAATTCAACCATCGTTTACAGAGTTTGCTGAAATGGTTCCAGAACCAATTTACTGGGGAGATTTGAACCAGCGAGTTATTGGGTTTAATGAGATTGGAATACATGCCGCAGGTGCTAAATCAAAGGATGAACTTATAGGTAAAAATCCTTTTGAATATTATCCTGAAGATATTGCGAGAAAAATTGTTTCTGATCACAAAGATGTAATCGCCAATGGTGAGAAAAAGCGCTTTGAAGAAACCATCGAAGATATTACAACGGGTAACACTAAAGTTTTTGATGCTACTATCGCACCTTGGCGAAACGATAAAGGCGAAATAATAGGTACTGTTGGTATTTCTATCGACATAACCGAACGCAAACGCCTTGAAGAAGAAACCGTACGCCAAAAAAATCAACTTGAGAAAAAGTTACAGTTTCAAAAAGGCTATCTTAAATCTTTTGGTTATGATGCCGTTAACTCGCTTAAAACTATCTCAGATGCTATCGATAAGATTGAAAAGCGTTTAATGCAACTTGACGTTCCGCATAAAGTGAGAGACGACCTTAATGATGAGTTCTACGATATAAACGAAAGTCTATCCCAAATGTACACGATATATCAGGAAATTAATAGCACAGTAATAGCTGAAGAAGAAAAAATTAAAGATTTCGATAAAAAGCATGAAATTCCTACGCATTTAGAAAATTTAGTAGAAGCTGAAATGGATATCGCAAATGGATCAATCAGCGCTGAATTTGACGTTGAAGCTACCTTTGAAATGGATGAGACATCAAAACAAAAGGTGAATGTCGACTATAAAAAGCTTCAACACATTATTAGGACACTACTTGCTAACTACACCAAAGCCATCGATAAAGACAGTCGAAAAGAAGATATCCATTTAAAGATCACTGCCAAAGATGGCGCAAATGACAAACTTTACGTTACCTTTAATTTCGCAGGAAATATCCCCTTTTTAGAATTAGAAGAAGATAATATTCGAGCGGAACATTTGATGTATAAAAATCAAACGCACATTGCTATGGATAAACATAATTTTGCTTATGACCTTGCTTTGGCTAGACATTACGCTGATATGCTTTGTGAAGGTGAAGATGACGATTTAAACGAGTCCTTATTTGAAAGTCCACGATTTTCATTTACTTTACCATTTCAAAAAGCCACTGGTGATGGCAAAGAGAAAAAGTTTAATCCAACGCTTGTTGAATGATCGTTCGTTATAACTTTCAATGATCTTTACCATCCAGCAGATAATCATATGCTCCTTTCATAATCGTATAATAAGTACGCCTTGAAATTTTAAACTCGCTTATTGTATCAGACACGGCTATGCCATTATCCTTATTCTCTTTAACACCAATCACGATATCAGCAGTCACCTTAAAAGGTCTGCCAAACTTAACCCCTTTTTGTTGTGCTTTTTTAATACCATCAATTTGTCTTTCCTTGCGTAAGTCATTTTCAAATTCGGCAAAAGATGACACCATATTGAAAGTAAGCTTGCCTAATGCTGCGGTTGTGTCAATTTTTTGATCTAACACAACTAAATTGACATCTTTTTCTTTCAGTTTTTGTACAATTGTATTCAAATGTAGAACTGACCTTGCCATACGATCTAGTTTGGTAATCACCAAAGTATCACCTTTGCGTACATAATGTAGACACTCAATTAATTGAGGTCTATTTTGCTCAAGTCCACTGACTTTTTCAGAATAGATAAAATGACAACCTGCTTTTCTGAGTTTGTCCGTCTGAACATCTAAAGATTGACCACTTGAAGACACTCTCGCATAACCAACTTTTTGACTTGGGTGTTGTTCACTCATTTTGTGCAATATTATTTTGAGTCTTATTGCAGTTAATTATATACTACTTTTTTACACTACTCAAATCCGCATAGCTACATTCATGGAAAATAGCGCAATAATGTATACTTTTTTGCAGTTGCAAAAATTTGAATAATTTTTACAGGATTATTATGATTGATCTTTTTGTGGTCATCTTGGTTGTTGTTACGCGACAATTGTGCCTTTTCATTTGATGCCCTCAACAATTCCTCAATGGCGATTTTGACGATTTCTTAATCTTAAGAACTAATACCTAATTTTTATGGTATTTAACAATAGCAAAAAAAATACTATACTTAAGACACAAACCCTTGCTTCATTGTCCTTGATCTGGCACATATAACTGGTAATGGGGGTTCAGTTATATACCTTAAGCACCTAAAACAGTTAAACTGTGGGGGCAGTACTGTTTTAAGCCGCTTGTGTCTACCGCAAAATATATCACAATATAAGTAAAACTTATAGCATATCACTACATTTTGTTATTATTTGCATCTATTAAGTGACAATTAGCTTTACCTGTTCTGTTGTGACTTGTTTTCTTGCATACTGCATATTCGCACCGATCGTGAACAACGATTCGCATGCAGCGTGAACGGCAATTCGCATCGATCGTGAACGCGGATTCGCATCCAAGCGTGAACAATTTTTTGTGAAAATGCGAATCATTGTTCACAGCATACCATTTTTTCAAGTGCGCCATTTGTGATTATTTTATAAACTCATAACTTTTAAAATTAAATCGAGAAAGTTATGCCAACAAGTGGAGTAACCAATAGAAAAATGAAAGAAATACTACGTTTGTATCATGAAGCTAATTTAAGCATGCATCAGATTGCTAAGAGTTTAAATTTATCGTCTGGTGTCGTTTGCAAATATCTCAAAAAAGCAGAGCTTGAAGGCATTAAATGGCCTTTGCCAGAGCATATCAAAACAGATCATGACTTAGAGGCAGTCCTCAAATCAAAATCCTCTCAATCTGTAGAAGAAGTTGATTTTAGCAAAACCAGTATCGAGTTAAAGCGTAAAGGTGTCACGCTATGTCTATTATGGGAAGAGTATACACAGTCTGGCTTAACCACATTAAGCTACTCTCAGTTTTGCAGGCGATATCGCACGTGGAAATCCAAGCAACCAATCAGTATGCGTCAAACACATATTGCTGGTGATAAGGTGTTTATCGACTATAGTGGGATGACATTTGACGTTATTGATCCTGAAACGTCAGAGATACGTGCAGCACAAATCTTCATTGGTGTTCTTGGTGCTTCTAGCTACACCTATGCAGAAGCCACATGGACACAGCAGCTAGATGATTGGATCAGCTCACATGTGCGTATGTTTGAGTTTTTTGGTGGTGTACCTAATCTTCTGGTGCCTGACAACCTTAAATCTGCTGTACATAAAGCCTGTAAGTATGATCCTGATATCAACCCAAGTTATGCAGAACTTGTTATGCATTACAACACGGCTGTATTGCCTGCTAGACCCTATAAGCCCAAAGATAAAGCGAAAGCTGAAGCAGGTGTCCAACTGGTGCAACGCTGGATATTAGCACGCTTACGTAATGAGACGTTTATGGGGTTGGATGAACTCAATTTAGCTATCAGAAAATGCCTTAAAGTGTTAAATAGTAAGCCTTTCAAAAAGCAGCCTGGCTCAAGATTGGAAGTATTTATGACACTTGAACAAAGTGCGCTAAAGCCATTACCTAAGACCCGATTTGAGTTTAAGCATTATAAACAAGCTAAGGTAAATATCGACTATCACATTGAGCTGATGGGGCATTACTACAGTGTGCCTTACCGTTATATCGGTGAACGTGTTGATATTTGGTATAACCATGTGATTGTTGAAGCCTTTTATAATGGTCAACGCATCAGCATACATCAACGAGCTAACTTACATGACAAGCATACTACCTTGCCAGAACACATGCCTAAATCTCATCAAGCCCAAGCAAAATGGTCAAAAGAGCGTTTTATCAATTGGGCTAAAAGCATTGGTACATATACAACTATGGTTATTGAGCAACGCTTTGAGCAAAAGCAACATGAAGAACAGGCGTTTAGATCATGTCTTGGTATATTAAATTTAGCAAAAAGCTATTCAAACCAACGATTAGAGGCAGCATGTCATTATGCCTATATGCGCAATATTTGTAGCCGTAAAAGCATTGTTTCAATCCTTGAAAAAGGGATTGATCAGCAACCAGTACTTGAGGCGCCGTTGTTACAAAAAACGCTCACACATGAAAATATACGCGGTGCACATTATTACCATTAATTAAAGAGGATTAAACAATGCAAACAGAACAGTTATTGGAGCAAATTAGCCATTTAAAATTAACAGGGTTTTCTTTGGAGCTTCGAGATCAGCAACAGCGACCTAATATTCATCAGTTAAGCTTTGAGGAACGTTTGAGTATGTTGCTTGAGCGTGAAGTTTTGCACAAAGAGGATAAGCGATTAGCTAATTTGTTAAGGCAAGCCAAGCTTCGTCAGAAAGCGAATATTGAATCGATTGTTTATGATGCCTCACGCCAGTTAGATCGATCTAAGATCATGTCATTAGCTAGCTGTGATTTTATCAAACATTATCACAATATCATTATCACTGGATCGACAGGATGCGGTAAAAGCTATTTGGCTTGTGCCTTAGGTGATCGTGCATGTCGCATGGGTTATAAAGTGCATTACTTACACTTGCCGCGCTTTATTGAGAGTCTGAACATTGCGCATGCTGATGGTAGCTATGCAAAATTAATGAAAGACTTAAACAAGTTTGACTTGTTAATATTGGATGACTTTGGATTGACCTCAATTACCAACAACCAATGTCATGATCTCTTTAATCTAATTGAAGAAAGACATCAACTAAAATCAACTATTATCACGAGCCAACTACCTGTTAGTAAGTGGCATGATTATCTTGGAGAGCCAACATTGGCTGATGCGATACTGGACAGATTATTACAAAATGTTTATCGAGTTGAAATTGCTGGTGAATCGATGCGAAAAGCTAAAAAAGTTGAATCAGCGTGAACAGTTTGGCAGAATATCGCCGCGCCTTGAAAAAATTTGTTCACGGTAATGCGAATGACCGTTCACGATCATGCGAATACACACATACCTCAATCTTAATTATCTACAGTATAATTGATTAAGTAATAGACTACATGATTTAACCAGCAATCCTAGTTGTCGTGACCGGTAAAGCTAATTGTCACTTAATAAATGGGTAAGCAACTTTTTATGGTGCCCTGCCCTCTTCATCGATGCTATCGATTCTTCTGACCAATTCCTTAACTGTAATTTTGACCATTGCAGTATTCCCCGACTGTTTTGCTTGTCGGTAACATCTTGCTATTACTTCAATTAAGCCAGTGTCAGATAACTTTTGTTCGCTGCCTACACTGTCGAGCAACAATTGATAATCACGCTCACGTTTGACTTTCATTCTTTGGGTGCTTGATTTGGGCATGTCCATATTTAACATTTATATCAATTTAACCTTAGTCTACCATATTTGCAGAAAATAACTAAAAAAAGACTAATTAACTACATGAAAGATGTTGAATGTTTTAACTTTTAGTATAAAATTACATTTAAATCGTTAAAAATGATATTAAACAATGAAGCTAGCTCAATTATCTCAAATCACCGGAATACCAAGACACACACTTACTGCTAGAGTAAGTTCATCATTAAAAAAAGATGACTTGGAAAGAGACAAAAGCAACCATATTATTTTACAACCTAGCGAATGTAAAAAGGTAATACAAAGTCAATTATCAAATACCTCTGGTAAAGTCATACGTATTGGAAATCTAAAAGGTGGAGTTGGTAAAACTTCTATCTCCTATCTACTAGCTAAAGCAACATCTAGCATGGGGTTAAAAACATGTGTAGTTGACCTAGATATTCAAATGAATTTAACTTCACTCTTCATAGAAAAGGATAATAAGCGCCCCGTGTTTTTGGACTTAGTAAATGATAAGCACAAAATACAAGACATTTTAATTAAAATTGATGAATACTTAACAATACTTCCATCATCACTTAGAAACAGTTTAATTGAAAAAGAGTTGTTAGGACAGACAAAAAAACACTACTTTCATTGGTTTAATGAAATATGTCTGAACTATTTACGTAGTAACTTTGATATTATTATATTAGATACCCCTCCAGATTTAAGTACATTAAACTCGATAACAGGATTATGCCTCGTAAATAACGATCATTTTTTATTTCCCATAGACCCTGATAATTTTGCACTAGATGGTGTTGATCTTGTTCTTAGCGATATTAATAAAATACGCTCATCTTACAGAATTGAAGAAAACCCTGACCTTCTAGTAGTTATGAATAGATTTGACCAAACAATTAAAGAAGACTTGAAAGGACTTATGGAAGCCAATAACAGATTTGAAAATGCTTTGGCGCAAACTATCATCCGAAAAATGGCTAAATTTAAAGAATATGTTAAAAATAAAGAATCATTTGACGATCTCACTAGAGCTAAAGATTTATTTACCGTTGTTAATGGACTTCTTGTTGAGCTTGGCATTTTAATAAAGTGGGGTTCTGATAATGAAACTATCTGAAATGCTAAAGAAAGCCGAAGACAAATTAAAAAATGAAGAAAATGATCTAATTACAGCGCCTTGGCAAACCACATCACTTAAGAAAGAACATAATCAGAAAAAAAATGATACAAAAAAAATTGATAACAAAGCTACTGATAGTGGGAACAATGTAGAAACAAATGTGGGAACAAAGTCTACTAATAGTGGGAACAATGTAGAAACAAATGTGGGAACAAAGTCTACTAATAGTGGGAACAATGTAGAAACAAATGTGGGAACAAAGTCTACTGATAGTGGGAACA